>JAGWRL010000009.1 GCA_028876585.1 Pseudomonadota bacterium
CGGCGGCGCGCCCGCGATGGTCGCGGCCGCCGCAACGCCTGAAGCGCCTCCGCCGCCCGTCGTCGCGGCTGCGCCGCCCCCTGTCGTGGCCGCCGCGACGCCCGTCGCGACCGACCCGGAAGCGTCCGACGCCAACGCCGCGCCGAGCGATTCGCCCGAAACCGAGACCGCCATCGCGCCGCTGCCGCCGCACAAACCGGCCGCGCTGCTGGCGTCGCTCGATCTGGACGCCCCCGTGCCGCCGCGCCGGCCGAGCGAGTTGACGATCGCCTCGACCGACGACAAGGCCGCCGCGCCGCATGACGGCGATCTGATCGCGACTTTGATCGAAAGCAAAGGGCTGCCCAAGGCGATCACCAAGGGCGTTCACGGCGCGCCGAAATCCGCGCTGGCGCTGGCCGAATCCAAATCGTCCGGCGGCGGTGACGCCGATGCGCTGGCCCGGGCCTCGGCGCTCACGCCGCCGCCGCTGCCGCCGATCCGGCCCCGATTTGAACGCGGCGGCAAAACTGTTGTGGAAAAAGAGCCGCCCGCGCAGCCGATTCGCCCGGCGAAAACGCCGCGCCCGACCGCCGCCAACCCCTATGGCGGGTTGGTCGTCGACGCCTTCAATGCCGCGCCGCCGTCCGGGGCCGGCAAATCTACGAGTGAATTGCGCGGAACGTCGCCCTAATTCAATCGTTCAAGCTCGGAGCCGACGGATATGGCGCGCGTTCAAAGACGCGCGTCGCCGCTCTACGCAAATCATATCGCTGTTTTTTGTTCAGTTTATACTGAGGGCGACGGACAATCGTCGGGAAAAGCGAAAATCATACGCTATTGTTATTTCACAGATCGTCTCAAGACTTGATTTAATCTTCATGGAGGCGGATGCGTCGCGATCTTCTGAAATTCCTTCGGATTTGCGGTAATAGCACATTTTCGCAATCTACCGAATTTCTCGCTTTGATTTTCAGAAATTTCGGCTCAGTTGTGACGGGATGCGCCGAGTCGCCGAGGCTTGTGGGGCGCGGCGCGGTCGGCCTTGTGCCGCCGGCCCACATAGTATAGCGATTGGCTCTCGTAGAGTTCAGTAATCGTCAGAGGCCTTTGGGCGTGTTGGTTTGGCGAATTACAATCTTGTAATACATGCGTAATGGAAGTGCGCGTTCATTGGCGACGGCTATGCGCCGACATATCGGGCGCGCAGATTTGACATTGAACGTGAGGTTTTAGTTTTTTCCGCGAGGTGGCGGTGACGAAAATCATGGCCGATGACGCCGGTGGGCGAAAACCCGGCGCTCCCGTCTCGGTGCGGCTGCGGGGCGAACTTCGGCGTTCCCCCGAACGGGCGCCGCGCATGTCCTATCCGATCCTGGCGGCGGCCGCCGCGCTGGCCCTTGCCGGCGGCCTGGGAATTCTGCTCTCCCCCCTGACGGCAGGGGTTCGATTCCTTCTGTTATTCGCGATCGCGGTCGGGTTGATCGCGAGTTTCGCCGGGTTGCTCGCCAGACGTTGGCGGCGTGAACCGCGCGCGGCGCTGATATTCGCCGACGCCGCCGTGGGGGCTTCCGCTACCCGCCTCGACGAAAATCTCGCCACGCACGACGAACCGCGCCGCAGCGCGCCATCTCCGGGAAGCACAGTCCACATGTTCGCCGCTTTTTTCAAACTCAAACAATTGCGCCCGGCGCCCGAACCGGAAAGGCGCAGCCTCGACGCGTTGGCGGCGCCGTTGCAGGACCGCCAGGACGCGGGTTCGCTCGGCGCTCAGGCGAGCGGCTTCGCCAGCGCCCTCGCCAACCAGGAAGCGAAGATGACGGAAGCGCTCGATCTATATGGTCAGGCGATCGTCTCCCGATTGAACATGGCGAGCGTGACGCTGGCGCGCGAATTTCGCGACAGCGGCGAACAATTGAACATGCGCATCCAGGCGACGGCCGAGGCGGCGATCGAGAATATCGCCCGGCGTGGCGAAGCGGCGTCGCAGGCGCTGCTGCGAACCGTCGATGAAATCGACCAGCGTCTCAACCAGCATTCGCATCAACTTTCGCTGCACCTGGAATCCACCGGCGCCGGCGCCGCGGAAATCGTCGGCGCGCAATGCGACGCCGCCGCGCGCCGCTTCGAGCAATCCGTTGTTGCGATGGACCAGGCGGGACAGGCATTGAACGCGCGCGCGGCGAGCGTGGTCGCTGCGGTCGAGACGAAATTGCAGGGCGCGAGCGCCGGCGTCGAGCAATGGCTCGAACGCGCATTGCAACGGATCGAAACGCGGATCGAGGGGCGGATCGAGGCCTTGAGCGCGCGTCTCGGCGCGGTCGACGAGAACCTGGATCGACAATGGACGGCGCGGCGCGAAGCCTTGGCGGCGGAATTCGTCGGCGCCGCGGAATCGGCGAAGGCGGCGTTCACGCGCGGCGTGCAACAGCAGATTCCCGAGTGGATCGGCTGGGTTGAAACGGCGACGCGGCGCAGCGATTCGATGCTCGAGCAAGCGTCGCATGCGATCGCGGCGATCGAGACGACGATGTCGCACCGGCTCGACGCGTTTGAATCGGCCCTCGCCGCGCGCGGCGAGGCGTTCGCCGAAAAACTGGCGGCGCAATCGCTCGCCGTCCAGGGCGCGCTCGACAGCGCCGAAAGCCGGATCGTCCAGTTGCAATCGGGCGTCACGCAAACCGTCGACGCGGCGCTGCGGCGCATGGACGAGGCGGTCGCGGCCGGCTTCCACGAGGCGGAGACCCGTCTGGCGGGAACCGGCGATCAGCATCGCGCCCTGCTCGCGCAGACGCTCGAAGCGCATCGGACGACGCTGGCGCAGGAATTGAGCGGCGCCGTCGCGACGCTGCAAAACCAGTCGATCGAGCGCGAAAAAGTCGTCGTCGATCATATGGCCACGAGCGCGCGCGCGCTGGCGGACGGGCTGCTCGCCGAAGTCGGCGGCATCGCCGAGGCGCTGGGGTCGCGCGGCGAGGCGTTGCGCAATTCTGTGCTGGCGCGGCAGGGCGAACTGATCCGCGCGATGGAGAGCGGCGTCGCGCAAACCGAATCCGGCTTCGGCAAGAGTTTGCGCGCGACCACGGAATCGCTGGAGGCGCTCGCCGCGCGGATCGACAGCGGACTTGAGCAACGCGGGCGGGCGATCGCCAGAACGCTGGCGCAGGCGACGCAAACCCTGTTGCAGACGCTGGCCGACGGCGCCCGTCTGGCGCGCTCGGCGATCGAGACCGACGCCGCCGCCGCCGCGCATGCCTTGGACGAGGCGCGGCTGGCGTTGACGGCGTCGATCGTGGCGACCGCGCGCGGCGGCGCCGAGACCTTGACCTCGGGCTTCGTCGGGCATCGGCGGCTGCTGGAGACGAGCGTCGGCGAAGCCGTGAACCGGCTGGAGACGGCGCAGGCCGGCCTGATCGAATCGATCGAGCGTTCGGCGGCGGAGGCGGACCATCTGCTCGCGCGTCATCGGGTCGAGGCCAGCCGAGCCTTGCAGGCCGGATCGGTCGAGACCGCGCGCGCGCTCGACGAACGCCGCGAGAACCTGCTCGCCGCCGTGGCGCAGGCGAGCCAGTCGATCGTGGAGACCCTGTTTCAGCGCGGCGAAGAAAGCCGCCGGGCGCTCGCAGATGAGGCGGCGAAAGCGGCGGCCGATTTTGCGCGCCAGCAGGCGGCGCTGCGGCAGACCTTCGAAGGCGGCGCGGAGCGGATGCGACGGGAATTCGTCGCGCCGCTGACCGAGACGCTGACCCGCGTCGAATCGGAAGGCGTGCAACTCGCCGGCGCCGCGCAGGCGCTCGCCGAATCCGTCGCCGCGACGTCGTCGGCGCACCGCCAGCGGATGAACGAGGCGTTCGCGCGCGAGGCGGAGGCGCTCGCCGCCACATTGGCCGCCAATGCGGAGACGTTCCAGCGCAAGTTCGAGGCGGCTTTGTCCAATGCGGACGACGTTTTCCTGGCGCGCGGCGTCGATGTCGCGCGCACGCTCACCATGCGGATCGACGAGTTGCGCGCGCTGCTGGAGCGCGAGGGATCGTCGCTGCTCGAATCGCTCGACTCGCGCCGCGAGAATTTGGCGCAAGCCGTCGAGTCCGTCAGCCAGCGTTCGCTCGGCGACTTCGAGCGCAAGACGACGGGCCTGATCTCGCTGCTGACCCGGCGCGGCGACGACCTATTGTCGGCGATGACGGCGGCGGCCTCGGAATCGGCGCGAAAAGTCGCCCGGCTCACGGGCGCCGTCGATGCGGAGGCCGACCGCGCCGCCGACGCCTTGCGCGACCTGGCGCAAAGGACGGAGGCGCTGCGGGCGCTGGCCGACCGCGCCGGCGGCGACTTGCCAGCGCGCGCCAAGGTCATCGCCTATGGTTCGCAGCCTTCGCCGCCAACCTACGACGCGTTTGACCATGATGCGCCCGACGCCCCGCTGCGTCATGCCGCCGAGACAGGCCGGGACTACACGACGCGTCCGATTTAGTTCTACTCGAGGCAGGCGACGCGGGCGACGCCAGAAAGTCTCTCTGGTCCCGCCGCCGACGAATCGCCATCTAGATTTTGCTTGACGACTTGGTGCGAATGGGCTTTCGACGGGATAAGGACATGGTGAGGCGCAGGGACGCGGATTCCATTTTGTCGTGGGAAAAGCCCACGGGACGTGCGCTGTTGCATGCGCGGACCGCATCGTTCATGCCTCAACGGGGTCGCGAACGGACGGTTCGGTTGTGAAAAAGAACGATGAATCGGTTCGGGACAGGATGTCTGGCGTTGGTCGCCAGAGCCCGGACATACAGCCGCCGCGGTTGCGACCGAGTTCGGCCGTGAGGGAACTGCGTCAGTCGCAGGGGCTGGAGCATGCAAAGGAGGCGGATTTGCTGGGGAATTTGATTAGCGTCGCTCATGCCGGTGGACAGGGCAAAACGACGCTCGCGCAGTTGCTGTATATCTGGGGCAAACAGGCGGGCGGTCATTTCCGGCTGGCGGCGGCCGATTTTCTCGACGAATCCGGTCGCTCGAAGATCGGCAAGCTATATCCGAACAAGGTTCTGGAATTCGGCACCGGCGCCAACCTCACCGCCGTGCGCTCCGAAAACAACATGAACGCCTCGGTGCGTTACTGGGACGAACTCGGCAATCTGTTTCTGACCGGCGGCTATATTCTCGACGTCGGCGCCAATGTCGTGAAGAGCGTGTTCGAATGGGCCGAAGATCGCCGGCTGTCGACCGTGCTGGCGCGCAAGGGCGCGCCGAAGTTCGACATTTTCTGCATCTGCAAGGCCGAGAAGCACGCCACCGACGACGTGCAACGGCTGGTGCATCTGATCGGCCAGGGCAATGCGCTGCGGCCGCGCCACATCTATATCGTCCTCAATGAGGCGGCCGGCAATTTCGGCGCGATGGGGCTGCAGGAGCGCCTCGCCGCAGCGAACAAGGATCTGAACCTCATCTTCGTGCGGCTGCCGCGCTGCCAGTCCGAGATCTGGGGGCCGATGGAACGCTTCGGCGTATCCGTCGAGCGCGCGCTCGACATGAGCGAGGATGAGATCAGCCAGGCGCTGGATGTCGACATCTGGACCGCGAGCGCCGGGCTGGCGGAGCTGCGCGCCTGGTTCGAAGCCGCTCAGGCCGAGTTCAAATCCGTCGGCGTGCTCTCCAGCGATCTGCTCTGAGACGCCGCCTTTACGAAGTCGGGAAAAACGGCGTCCGGGCGTTCCGGGCGCCGCATTGTTTTCCGGCGCTCGACAGACGAACGAGTGAGACATGATCCCGCGTTACTCCCGTCCCGAAATGACCGCGATCTGGGCGCCGCAGACGCGCTTTCGCATCTGGTTCGAGATCGAGGCGCACGCCTGCGACGCGCTCGCCGACATCGGCGCGATTCCGGCCGCGAGCGCGCGGGCGATCTGGGAAAAGGCGGGTCAGGTCGCATTCGACGAAGCGCGCATCGACGAGATCGAGCGCGTCACCAAACATGACGTGATCGCGTTCCTGACCCATCTGGCCGAGTTCATCGGGCCGGATTCGCGCTTCGTGCATCAGGGGCTGACCAGCTCCGACGTGCTCGACACCTGCCTGGCGGTGCAGTTGCAACGCGCCAGCGATCTGCTGATCGCCGACGTCGACGCGCTGCTGGCGGCGTTGAAGCGGCGCGCCTTCGAGCACAAGCTCACCCCGACGATCGGCCGCTCGCACGGCATCCACGCCGAGCCGGTCACCTTCGGCCTCAAGCTCGCCGGCTTCTACGCGGAATTTTTGCGCGCCCGCGCCCGGCTGGTCGCGGCGCGCGAGGAAATCTCCACCTGCGCCATCTCCGGCGCGGTCGGCACCTTCGCCAATGTCGATCCGCGCGTCGAGGCGCATGTCGCGGCCAAGCTCGGCCTGAAGCCGGAGCCGATCTCGACCCAGGTGATCCCGCGCGACCGGCACGCGGCGTTTTTCGCGGCCCTCGGCGTCGTGGCCGCCTCGGTCGAGCGGCTGGCGGTGGAAATCCGCCATCTGCAACGCACCGAAGTGCTGGAGGCGGAGGAATATTTCTCCGAAGGGCAAAAAGGCTCCTCCGCCATGCCGCACAAGCGCAATCCGGTGCTGACCGAGAACCTGACCGGGCTTGCCCGGCTGGTGCGCAGCGCCGTGACTCCGGCGCTGGAGAACGTGGCGCTATGGCACGAGCGCGACATCTCGCATTCCTCGGTCGAGCGCGGCATCGCCCCCGACGCGACGGTGACGCTCGATTTCGCGCTGGCGCGGCTCGCCGGCGTGGTCGACAAGCTGGTGATCTATCCCGAAAACATGCGCAAAAACCTCGACCGCCTCGGCGGCCTGATCCACTCGCAGCGCGTGCTGCTGGCGCTGACCCAAAACGGCGTCTCGCGCGAGGACGCCTATCTGTTCGTGCAACGCAACGCGATGCCGGTCTGGCGCGGCGAGGGCGATTTCCTGACGCTACTGAAGGCGGACAGGCAAGTGCGCGCGGCGCTGACCGAGGCGGAGCTGGAGGCGCTGTTCGATCTGGGCTACCATTTTAAACAGGTGGATGCGATTTTTGGAAGGGTGTTTGGGGAGGGGTGAGGCGGGCGGTTCCAGCTAGGGTTGGAATGTCGCGGAAGGCGAAGCGCGGACGTTCCGTCAAGCCTCGCCCTCGTGGTGAGGCGCCGCGGAGCGGCCTCGAACCACGCTTCAGCTCGCGCCATCCTATCCGCCAAGCGCCCAAGCGGAATAGCAGAGACCGTGTGGCGAACTCAGCGTCCTTCGAGGCCGCTTCGCGGCGCCTCAGGACGAGGGCGGTGGATGGCGGAGACGGCCGAACTGGTCGAGTGCGGACAACTCTCCTTGCCTCACCTCCCCACCATCTCCCGCGCAATGATCAGCCGCATGATCTCGTTGGTCCCCTCCAGAATCCGGTGCACGCGCAGGTCGCGCACGATCTTCTCCACCCCGTAGTCGGCGAGATAGCCGTAGCCGCCGAACATCTGCAGCGCCCGGTCGGCGACATCGAAGCCGGTGTCGGTGGCGAAGCGCTTGGCCATCGCGCACAGCCGCGTCGCGTCCGCCGCCTTGGCGTCGAGCGCCGCCGCCGCGCGCCATAGCAGCGTGCGGGCGGCCTCCAGCTCGGTCGCCATGTCGGCGAGGCGGAATTGCAGCGCCTGGAACTCGTCGAGCCGTTTGCCGAACGCCTTGCGCTCCTTCATGTAGGCGAGCGCCTTGTCGAGCGCGGATTGCGCGCCGCCGAGCGAGCAGGCGCCGATGTTGAGCCGGCCGCCGTCGAGGCCGGCCATGGCGATGCGGAAGCCGATCCCCTCGTCGCCGAGCCGGTTGTCCGCCGGCACGCGGCAATCCTCAAAAATGACGGCGCGGGTCGGCTGCGCGTTCCAGCCCATCTTGCGTTCGTTGGCGCCGAATTTCAGCCCCGGCGTCCCGCCCTCGATCAGGAAGGTCGATATGCCGCGCGGGCCATCCTCGCCGGTGCGCGCCATCACGACGTAGAAGTCGTATTCGTTGCCGGCGCCGGAGATGAACTGCTTTTGCCCGTTGAGCACGTAAATGTCGCCCTGGCGGACGGCGCGGGTGCGCAAGGCCGCCGCGTCCGAGCCGGCGCCGGGCTCGGTCAGGCAATAGCTGGCGAGCCGCTCCATCGACATCAGCCGCGGCAGGAATTTTTCGCGCTGCGCCGGCGACCCGAAGCGGTCGATCATCCAGGCGCACATGTTGTGGATCGAGATGAAGGCGGAGACGGCGGGGCAGCCGGTGGCCAGCGCCTCAAAGATCAGCGCCGCGTCGAAACGGGTGAGGCCGGAGCCGCCGACATCCTCGCGCACATAGATCCCGCCCAGGCCCAGCGCGGCGGTCTCGCGGATCACGTCGACCGGAAAATGCTTCTTCTCGTCCCATTCGAGCGCGTGCGGGGCGATTTTGTCGCGGGCGAACGCCATCGCCATGTCGCGAATGGCGATCCGATCCTCGTTGAGCGCGAAATCCGACATGCCCGTCTCCCATAGATCAGGTCTCCGGTATAATCCCATGCGCGCCACAAAAACACCTGCCGCGGCGGCCGCGCGACGGCGTGCTTGCATCGCCGCAGCGAGCGATTAAACCAGCGGACGCGGCAAAATTTCGCCGATTCTCCCCTCGCCAACCCAGGACCCGAAGCCGCTTCGCATTGGAACCTTCGCTGGACGCCTCCCCCCCGCCGCCCGCCTCCGGCCTGCTGCAAGTCGCGGCGCTGCCGATCCGCTTCGCGCACGGCGAACTGCAAGTCCTGCTGATCACCTCGCGCGAGACCCGGCGCTGGGTGATCCCGAAGGGTTGGCCGATGAAGGGCAAGAAGAACTGGGCGGCGGCGGCGCAGGAGGCCAAGGAGGAGGCCGGCGTCCTCGGCAAGACGTTTAAGCGGCCGGTCGGCGAGTTCTTCTATTTCAAGGCGCGGGCCGGGCGTTTCGAACTGTGCCGGGTCGAAGTCTATGTGCTCAGCTACGATAAGCGGCTCGACGTTTATCGCGAGAAAGGCCAGCGCGAGGCGCGCTGGTTCACGCTCGAGGACGCGGCGGAGGCGGTGCAGGAGCCGGGCCTGACGGCGTTGCTGCGGGACGTCGATTTTTCCGCCTACTACAAACGGGCGAAGACGAAGCTGCCGGAGGAACGGCGGAAGAAGTCGCAGCGGATGGATTGAGCGCGCGTTTCCCAGACAGGCGCTAGCGCTTCGCCGGCTCACCCGCGATGTAGGTTTGCGCGACCGCGCGGTCCTCGCCCATCGTCATCAGCACGAACAGTTCTTCGGCGAGATCGCCGTCCACCGCCTGCATCCGATGCGCCATCGCCGGCGTGGCGCGCGCGTCGAGCACGACGAGGTCGGCCTCGCGGCCCGGCTCCAGCCCGCCGATCTTGTCGTCGAGCCCGAGCGCGCGGGCGTTGCCGAGCGTCATTTGATAGAACGCCTGCATCGCGGGCCAGCTCTGCCGGCGCATCTGCAACACCTTGTAGGCCTCGTTGGCGGTTTGCAGCAGCGAATAGCTGGTGCCGCCGCCGATGTCGGTCGCCAGCGCGACCCGCACGCCGGCCGCGTCGAGCCCCGCCTCGTCGAACAGGCCGGAGCCGAGAAACAGGTTGGAGGTCGGACAGAACGCCGCCACGCCGCCTTTGTGCGCCAGCGCGGCGATCTCGCGCGCTTCCAAGTGCAGGCAATGGCCGAACACCGATTTCGGCCCGAGCAGCCCCGCCATTTCGTAGACGTCGAGATAATCGCGGGCATGCGGATAAAGCGATTTGGTCAAGGCGATTTCGTCGCCGTTTTCGCTGAGATGGGTCTGGATGTGCGCGTCGGGGAATTCGCGCGCCAAAGCGCCGGCCGCCGCCAGTTGCGCCTCGCTCGACGTGATCGCGAAGCGCGGCGTGATCGCGTAACCGAGCCGGCCGCGCCCATGCCATCGGGTCAGCAGCGCCTTGCTGTCGTCGTACCCGCGTTGCGGATCGTCGGTCAGCGCCGGCGGCGCGTTGCGGTCCATCATCACTTTGCCGGCGATCATGCGCGCGTTGCGCCGCTCGGCCTCGGCGAAGAACGCTTCCGCCGATTGTGGGTGCACCGTGCAATAGACCATCGCGGTGGTCGTGCCCTGCCGCGCCAACTCATCGAGAAAGAACCGGGCGACGATTTCGGCGTGCGCGGGATCGGCGAATTTCTGCTCCTCGACGAAAGTGTATTTTTGCAGCCATTCCAGCAGCCGCACGCCATAGGAGCCCACGACCCGGGTTTGCGGGTAATGGATATGCGCATCGATCAGGCCGGGCAGGATCAGCTTGGCGGCGTGATCGTCGATGCGCGCATCGGCCGGCGCGCGCGCCAGCACCTCGCGCGCTTCGCCCGCCTCGACGATCTTTCCCGCTTCGATCCGCAGCGCGCCGCGTTCGAAATAGACATGCGCCGCCGCGCCCGCGTGGCGCGGCGCGTCGCGGAACCACAGCAGGCGGCCCTTGACGATCCGCGTCACGGCAGAATGTCCGCCAGCCGCAGCGCGGCGATGCGGTCGATTTCGGCGAGCGCGGTCGCCGTCTCCGCCGCCTTGTCGTGGTTCAAGCGCAAGTCGAAGGCGGACAGGATGTCGGCCTTGGTCTTGCCCTTGATCGCCATGATGAAGGGAAAGCCGAATTTCGCCTTGTAGGCGTCGTTGAGCGCGCCGAAACGGCTGGCCTCGTCGTCGCTGAGATGGTCGAGGCCGGCGCTCGCCTGCTCCTTGGTGGAATCCGCGGTCAGGCGCTTGGCCCGCGCCAGCCGGCCCGCGAGATCGGGATGGGCCTCGATCAGCGCCATTTTCTGCGCCGGCGATCCCGCGGCGACGGCGCCCGCCATGACGGCGGCGAGCCCTGCGGCGGAATCCGCCTGCGCGCCGAGGCCGCGATCGAACGCGGCCTCCGCGACCCAGCGCGAATGTTCGTAGACGCCGCCGAACCTCTCGACGAACAAAGTTCGCGTCAGTTGCGAGGGCTTCCAGCCGCCGGGCGGGGCGTGTCGGGCGATCCAGTGACGCGCGATGTCGAGCCTTGTGGCGACCCAGACCTTGTCGTGCGAGCGGACGTAATCGAGGAAGCGCGCGAGCGAGGCCGCGCGCCCCGGCCGCCCGACCAGCCGGCAATGCAGCCCGATCGACAGCATTTTCGGCGCGGTTTCGCCCTCGGCGTAAAGCACGTCGAAGGCGTCTTTGAGATAAGCGTAGAATTGATCGCCGGAGTTGAAACCCTGCGGCGTCGCGAATCGCATGTCGTTGGAATCGAGCGTATAGGGAACGATGAGCTGCGGCCCGCGCGGGCCTTCGATATAATAGGGCAAATCGTCGGCGTAGGTGTCGGCGCAATAGAGGAAGCCGCCCTCCTCGCACCCCAGCGGAATGGTGTTGATCGAGGAGCGGCCTTGATAGAGGCCGAGCGGCCGCGCGCCGGCGACCTCGGTGTGAATACGGATCGCCTCGGCCAGATGCTGGCGTTCGACCTCCTTGGGCGTGTCGCGATAGTCGACCCATTTGTAGCCGTGGGTGGCGATCTCCCAGCCCGCCTCGTTCATGGCGTCGACCGCCGGCTTGTTGCGCGCCATCGCGGTCGCCACGGCGTAGACCGTCACCGGCAATTCGCGGTCGATGAACATGCGATGCAGCCGCCAGAACCCGGCGCGCGAGCCGTATTCGTAGATCGATTCCATGTTCATGTGGCGCATGCCCGGCCACGGCGCGGCGCCGACGATCTCCGACAGGAACGCCTCCGAGGCGGCGTCGCCATGCAGGATGTTGTTCTCGCCGCCCTCTTCGTAATTGATGACGAATTGCAGCGCGACGCGGGCGCCGCCGGGCCAATCCGCGAAAGGCGGCGTGCGGCCATAGCCGATCATGTCGCGCGGATAGTCAGTCATCGCCAGAAAATCTCCCAAGCCCCGTTCCCGGGCAGATTAGCGCGCCGGAGCGGTTTGCTCCAAATCGGCAATTGCGCGACAAGCGCACGCCACGCGATCGGGAGTCGTCTTCATGTCCGTCCTTCGCCTTGTCGTCGAAGCCCCGCTCGCGCGCCTGGTGCTGGACCGGCCGGAGC
This sequence comes from Pseudomonadota bacterium, assembly GCA_028876585.1. Next base: position 12,037 of record JAGWRL010000009.1, read on the forward strand.
GGCGCAACGCGATGTCGGCGGCGATGTGGCGCGGCCTGGGGGACCTGTGCGGCGAGATCGAGAGCCGGTCGGAGATCGAGGCGGTGATCGTCGAGGGCGTCGGCGGCCATTTTTGCTCCGGCGCCGACATCGCCGAATTCGACCAGGTGTTCGCCGATCTCGACGCCGCCCGCGCCTATCTCGGGGCGATCGAGCGGGGGCTTGAGGCGCTGGCGCGGCTGGATCGGCCGAGCATCGCCAAAATCGAGGGTTCGGCGGTCGGCGGCGGCCTGGCGCTGGCGCTCGCCTGCGATCTGCGCTTCGCGGCCGAGGACGCGCATCTCGCCATTCCCCCGGCCAAACTGGGGCTGCTCTACGGGCCGGTGGAGACGCGGCTGCTGGTCGAGACGATCGGCGCCGCGGCCGCCAGGGACCTGTTGTTCAGCGCCCGGCGGGTGGATGCGGACGAGGCGCTGCGGCTCGGCCTGATCCACCGCCGGCTCGCGGCCAGCGAGCTTGGCGCGGCGGTCGAAGCGCAGGCGCGCGACTGGACAAAGCTCAGCGCCGGCTCGATCCGCGGCGCGAAAAAGGCGGTCCGCGCCGTGCTCGACGCCAATATCGGCGAATTGCGCGCGCTGGTCGAAACGGCGGCGATGGGCGCGGATTTCCGCGAGGGGCGCGCCGCCTTCGCGGCCAAGCGGGCGCCGCAATTCGGTCGGCGAGGCTAAATTGCAGCTTATCTCCTTCAGTCCGACGTCGACCCAGGAAATGCTGGTCTTGTTCGCCCATGTCAGCGCGGCGGGGCTGGTGACGGTTCACACCTTGCTGCGCAAGCGCGACGTGCCGGCGGCGATCGGCTGGATCGGCATGGCCTGGCTCGCGCCGGCGCTCGGGGCGCTGCTCTATTTCGCTTTCGGCATCAACCGCGTGCGCCGCCGCGCGCGCCGCTTGATGCGCACCGATCTGCCGCCCGCCTACGCCGGCCACGACAACGCGGCCGACGATTCCCTCACCGATCTTGAAACCGCCGTCGGCGCGGTGACGCGCCGGCCCCCGACAGCGGGCCGGGTCGCCGCCCATCTCTTCTGCGGCGACGCCGCCTATCCCGAGATGCTGGCCGCGATCGCCGCCGCCAAGCAAAGCGTGCGGCTCGCCACCTATATTTTCCGCGCCGACGAGGTCGGGGAGACTTTCATCGCTGCGCTGGCCGCCGCCCAGCGTCGCGGCGTCAAGGTGAACGTGCTGATCGACGGTTTCGGCGGCGGCTTCCTGGCCTCGCCCGCCTATCGGCGGCTGCACCAGGAGGGCGTCGAGGCGGCGCGGTTCCTGCATTCCTTCCTGCCGTGGAAAATGGCGTTTCTCAACCTGCGGCTGCACAAGAAAATCCTCGCCGTCGACGGCGAGGTCGCCTTCGTCGGCGGCCTCAACATCGCCGCCGAAAACGTGCTGGCGCGGCGGCCGCAGCATCCCGTCTGCGATCATCATTTCAAGGTCCTTGGCCCGATCGTCAACGAAATCGAGCGCGAGTTCGACGAGGATTGGCAATTCGCCACCGGCAAGCGGTTGCTGCGCGCGGCCGCCGCGTCCGTGCCCGCCGACGCGGGCCTGTCGCGCGCGATCTCCTCCGGTCCGGATCAGGAGACCGACCATCTCGTGCTGGTGCTGCTGTGCGCCGTGAACGCCGCGCGCCGCACGATCCGCATCGCGACCCCCTATTTCCTGCCCGACGAGCAACTCGTCACCGCCTTGCGGCTGGCCGCGCTGCGCGGGGTGGCGGTCGACATCGTGCTGCCGGCCAACAACAACCATCCCTTCGTCGCCTGGGCGGCGCGCGCGCATGTGCGCCCTTTGATTGAATCGGGGTGCAGGATCTGGTTCAATCCGCCGCCGTTCGATCATTCCAAGCTGATGACCATCGACAGCCGCTGGTCCCTGATCGGCAGCGCCAACTGGGACGCGCGCAGCCTTCGGCTCAATTTCGAACTGACGGTCGAGTTTCGCGACGCCGCTTTGGCGAGCGAGATCGAGCGGGCGATCGACGCGCGGCGTGGCGTGAGGTTGACCCTGAGCGATCTGGACAGCCGCAATATTGTTATCAAACTGCGCGACGCGGCGATTCGGCTCGCCATGCCGTATATCTGAAAGCCAGCCTGCGCCATGAAGGTCGCTTCCTACAATATTCACAAGTGCCGCGGAACCGATGGCCTGACCCGGCCGCAGCGCATCCTCGAAGTCGTCAAGGAACTCGACGCCGACCTGATCGCGTTGCAGGAGGTCGACAAACGTTTCGGCCGCAAGGACGGCCTGCTCGACCCGGAGGCGATCCGCCGCGAAACCGGCATGCGCCTGCTGGTGCAATCCGATCTGCCGCAGGGCCACGGCTGGCACGGCAACGCCCTGCTGGTGCGCGCCGAACCCAAATCCTACCGCCGGTTGCGGCTGCGCTTGCCGGGGTTCGAGCCGCGCGGCGCGATCGTCGCCGAACTGGATTTCGGCGAGGGCGAGTTTCGCGTGATCGCCGCCCATCTCGGGCTGTTGCGCCAATCGCGCCTCGATCAGGCGAGCGCACTGTTGAAAGCGCACCGCGAGATGGAGCCGATGCCGACCATCCTGATGGGCGATTTCAACGAATGGCGGCGGCGGCGGCGCTCCTCGCTGTCGGTGCTCGAGCCGATTTTCGGCGGCGACGTTCCGCCGCTGAGCTTCCCGTCGCGGCGGCCGATTTTCGCACTCGATCGCATTTTGGGCTGGCCGAACGGGCTGATCGTCGATCTCGCTGTGCACGCCTCGCCGCTCGCTCGCGTGGCGTCGGACCACCTGCCGCTGACCGGGCGGGTGCAGTTCGCCGCGCGTCAGGCGACGCCGTCCCTGATCCTGACGAAATAATCGTCGCCGCCGATCTGCCCGCCCTTGAGCGCGATTTGGAGGCCGTCGAGCCCCGGCGCGTCGCAATAGGCGCGACAGAGCGGCGAGCCCGGCGTCGCCGGCAACGGCAGCAGCGTCGTCAGAGCGTAGACGCCGAGTTCGGCCAGCGCATGGCTCGACGTGTCGTCGCCGGCGATCACCGCCCGCCGCAGCCCCGCCTGCGCGATCAAGGCGCGCTCGATCCGCCCCAGCGCCTTGCCGATCGCGCGCCGCGCGCCCTTGGCCACGAATTCGGCGCGGGGAAGTCGCCAGCGCCGGGGATCGCGCCCGTGCTTCCCCAGACGCGCAGCAGCGCATATTCGACGCCGGAAGAGCCGGCGACGAAAAGGCCGCGGCGGGAGGTCAGGCGGGCGAGCTGGCGGCCGACCGCCTCCTGCGTCAGCGCGTCGGCGACATCGAACAGGACGATGTCGGCGATGACGGCGTCGACCTGATCGTCGACGTCGCCGCGGGCGAGAGCGGCGAGATCGACGAGGCCGATGGCCTTGTCGGTCTGGCGCGCGAGATGCAGGCGCAGGTCGGATTCGCGCATCGGCGTCACCGGATGGCGCGACATCACGGGATGCCGGTCGATGCGGTAGGTCTGGCCCTGATAGGCCGCGAACCGATGGCCAAACGCGGTGTAGCGCTTCAACTGCGGCGCGCCGACGACGAGGGGAACCACGGCTTGCGCGAACAATCGCTGGCCGATGTCGATGGCGCGGCCGATGCTGCCGATCTCCGGACTGGAATCGAAGGTCGAGCACACCTTGTAATGACAGACGCCGGCGCCCAGGCTTTTCAACCAACCGAGCGCGGGCGTGAGATGTTCGTCCATCCAGGCCGGCGTTTCGCTGCGACTCGCGCCCGCCAGCCCGATCGCCCGGACATCAGGAAAACGCGCGCGCTGCGTCGGGCTCGGAACCTGCGTGAACAGGACGGTCGGCGTGCCGTGCGAGGCGAGCGCCTCCATCACATCGGTCGCGCCGGTCAGGTCGTCGCCATAGTAGGAGAGGAGCAGCGGTTCAGGCGTCATGGTTGGTCCCGCCGAATTTGGCGATGGATTGGGCAAGTTCGCGATGATCGCGCGCATAGACCTCCAGCGCAACGCCGGCGACCGCCGCCTCCCACGCCTGCCGAACCGCGCGCACGCCGGCGGCCGGCCCGCCGGGATGGCTGACCACGCCGCCGCCGCAGAGTTAGAGGAGATCCTGCGTGCGGCCGGTGCGCGAACGTCTCCGGCGCCTGCCCGCCCCATTGGCCCGAACCCGCGACCGGCAGCGGGCAATCCTGGGCCGAGAACAACGGCGTCCTCAGCGCCTCGAACGAGCGAACGAACGACGCGTCCCGCTCCCAATATTTGGCGCCTATGCCGTTGATCTGGAACTGGTCGACGCCGAGCAGCCGCCAGAATTGCTGATAGACGCGAAAATCCACGCCGAGGCCAGGGTGCGGGTCAAGATGCCCAACCGTTGCGATGCGCGTGCAGCACGAGGCGCGAGCGCGTGCGCAAAAAAGCGAATCGGCCATAGCCGATCGAGTTGAAGTTGATGACCGCCGCATTGCCGCCCGCCGCCGCGACGACGTCGTGCCGGCGCAACATGGTCTCGGGGTCGGCGTGCGAAATGCCGAACGCGTACATCACCTTCTTGCCGGTCTTCTGCTCGTGGTCGAGGAGGATCGGCATGATCGCCTGCACGCGATCCTCCAGGCGCGAATAGGCCGGGCTCATCAGCTTTTCATCATCCTTGATGACGTCGACGCCGGCCTCCACCAACTCTCGCACCATCGCGGCCGTCTCGTGCGGGCGCAGGCCGAGCGCGGGCTTGACGATCGTGCCGATGATCGGGCGTTGCGCAACGCCGGTCAGCGCGCGGCTGCCGGCGACGCCGAATTGCGGGCCGGGATGGGCCGCGCCGAACTCCGGCGGCAGCTTCATGTCGACGACGCGGACGCCGCTAAAACCCTTGATCGAATAGACGCCGCCAATCGCAATCGTGGTCAGCGCGGCAAGATCGGTCCTCACCGCGTCGAGTGGGAATTCGATATCGGCCTCGCGGCGGGCGTAGGGTCCGCGAACCGTCGGATCGTCTTGAGGAAACGAAGGCGTCTCGACCGCCGGCAGCGGCCGCAGCGCAACCACGCGCGCGCCGACGCGGGCCTTCAGCTCCGGCGTTTCGCCGGGCGTGGCGACAAACGCGCCGGTTGATTGGTCGCTCGCAATCTTGTGCGCCAGCGCCGCGACTTCGCCCGCCGTCTCGATGCGATAGGTCATGCGAATGACGGAGTCAGACATCGGCTTTTCCCTGGCTGCGATCAGACGCCGCTTGCGACCTTCAAAGCGCCGCGACCGCCAGCCTCTCCCCCGATTTCGCCGAGGCGTAGGCCGCCTCGACCAGCGCCAGCGTCTTGAGATTGTCGCGGCCCGAGGTCGCCGGTTCGCGCCGCGCGCGCAGACAGTCGATCCAATGGCGCTCGATCGCCTGCACGCTCTCCTGAATGTTGTGCCACGGCCGCGACGCCCAGGGCAACAAGGGCGGCGACACATCGCGGCGATAGGAGCCGTTCCCGCCGGTGACCGCGAGCTGGTAGCCTTGCAGCAACCGGACGCTGCCGCGCGCGCCGTCGACCTCGATCAGCGTCTCGGGGAACGGCTCGATCTCGCGCCGCGTCGCGTAGCTGCAATCAACCAGCGACGTGACGCCGCTGTCGTGATCGAGCAGGATCGTGGCGGAATCCTCGCCGCGAATGGCCGGGTTGACGCGGCGCAGGCGCGCGGTCGCGGTCGTCACGTCGCCGAACAGATAGCGCGCGACATCGAGCAGGTGGAAGCCGAGATCCTCGACGATGAACCGCTCGCCCTCGGCCAGATAGGGTTGGCCGCTGAACACGTCGTAGCCGGAGCGGAACGACACGCGCCCCAGAACGGCGCGCCGATTTCGCCGCTTTCGATCACCGCCGCGAGGCTGCGGATCGCGCTCTGCCAACGAAAATTCTCGTGCGCCATCAGCGCGACGCCGGCCTCTTCGCAACAGGCGACCATCGCGCGGGCGTCGTCCATCGACAGGGCGAACGGCTTTTGGCAGATGACGGCGACGCGATGGCGGGCGGCGAGTTCAACCAACGGCCGATGCGACGGCGTCGTGGTCGCGACGTCGACGAAATCCAGCGTGTCGTTCGCCAGCATCTCGTCCATCTCTAGGTAGCGGCGGGCGATGCCGAACTGCTCGCCCACCAGCGCCAGGCGCTGCCGGTCGCGATCGCAGATCGCGACGATCCGCGCGCCCTCGACCCCGCGCCAACCATGCAGATGGTTGATCGAGAAAAAGCCGCACCCGACCAATACGCCGCGAAACTCGCTCATGTCGCGCTTCAGGTGATGCGCCGGATGCTGTCGGCGATCTCGTTGGGCTCGAACACGCGTTTCCAATCCGGCCGCATCAACGCCGGCTTGCCGAACTCGATCGCCTTGTTGCAAGCGTCCGAGAACACGCCCTCCACTTCGCCGAATGTCACGGCGCCGAGCACGTTCATGTGGCCGAGCAGGAAATCGCGCGCCGCTTCGCGCGGCGCGCCGCGCGCGACGACTTCCTCCATCGCCTCGCGCATCACCGCCAGCAAGGTCGCGCAGACCGTCTCGGACAGACCCGGTTCGAGCAGCGCCATCTGCTCGACGGTGACGCGGTGCGAGCGCATCACCGGCGCCCAGATCACTTTGGCGATCTCCTCGCCCAATGCGAAGGCGCTGTCGGGCCCCTGCATCAGCGCGCTGACGATGTGCTGCTTGGCCGCGACGCCGCCGAAATGGTCGCGCTTGGCGGCCATGTCGGTCTCGTCGTTGAAGATCGGCGGATGGCAGGGATGGGTGACGAAATAGATCAGGTCGGGGCGCGCCGGCAGGTGGCCGGCGAAAGGCGCGGCGGCGTCGAGCGCGATCACCATCGTGCCCGCCTTGAGCTTGCTGTCGATGCCGGCGGCGACCTTGCCGATATGGGTGTCGGGAACCGCGAGGATGACGATCTCGGCGCCGTCGAGCGCCTGATCCGGCGTCACGCATTCGAAGCCGAGATCGGTCTTCAGCCGCGCCTGTCCGGCCGGGGCCACCTCGACGTGACGAACTTGGAAGCGCGAGCCCTGGAGGTTCTTGGCCAGGCGGTAGCCCATTTTCCCGCCCGCGCCGAATAGTGCGATCGACGTCAAAGCTGGTGCTCCCTCAATGCCGCAGCGGATAAAATGAGATAGTTTGCGAAGTGTCAATCGAACGCCGTGAGGCGAACACACCGCGCGTCGTGGGCGGAGGTAGGCCGCATCGTCACGCACACGGCGAAATACCTCAACGCCGACTTCCCGCTAAAGTACAGGGTCGGCGCGGTCTCGACGCGGCGACTCCCGTCCTGCCCTCTTTCGTTTAACGCCGCGCTAGCTTATGGCGACGCAAGCTTCCACGGGACCCCGCGCGCGCATGATACGCCTCGAAAACATCTCCAAGCAGAACGGCCAGCATCTGCTTTTTGTCGAAGCCTCGGCGACCCTGATGCGCGGCGAGAAAGTCGGCCTCGTCGGTCCCAATGGCGCCGGCAAGACCACGCTGTTTCGCATGATCACCGGGCAGGAGGCGCCCGACGAGGGGCAGGTCTCGGTCGAGCGCGGCTTCAGCATCGGCTATTTCAGCCAGGACGTCGGCGAGATGAAGGGCCGCAGCGCCGTGTTCGAGGTGATGGACGGCGCCGGCCCCGTCAGCGTCGCGGCGGCGGAACTGGCGGAGCTTGAGGCCCGCATGGTTGATCCCGAGCAGGCCGACGAAATGGACGCGATCATCGAGCGCTACGGCGAGGCGCAGCACCGCTTCGAGGAACTGGGCGGCTATGCGCTGGAGGGGCGCGCGCGCGAGGTGCTCGCCGGCCTGAATTTCACTCAGGAGATGATGGACGGCGATGTCGGCGCCTTGTCGGGCGGCTGGAAGATGCGCGTCGCGCTGGCACGCATTCTCCTGATGCGCCCCGACGCGATGCTGCTCGACGAACCGAGCAACCATCTCGACCTCGAAAGCCTGATCTGGCTCGAGCAGTTTCTGAGGGGATACGAGGGCGCGCTCTTCATGACCTCGCACGATCGCGAATTCATGAACCGCATCGTCAACAAAATTGTCGAGATCGACGGCGGTTCGCTGACGACCTATTCCGGCGACTATGAGTTCTACGAGCGGCAGCGCGCGGAGGGCGAGAAACAGCAGCAGGCGCAATTCGAGCGGCAGCAGGCGATGCTGGCCAAGGAGGTCAAATTCATCGAGCGCTTCAAGGCGCGCGCCTCGCATGCGGCGCAGGTGCAGAGCCGGGTGAAGAAGCTCGACAAGATCGAGCGGGTGGAGCCGCCGCGCCGCCGCCAGACAATCCTATTCGATTTTCCGCCGGCGCCGCGCTCCGGCGAGGATGTGGCGAGCCTCAAGGGCGTGCACA
>JAGWRL010000066.1 GCA_028876585.1 Pseudomonadota bacterium
AGCGCGAACCACGCCGGCGCCCAATCCGGCGCGCGTTCGAGCGCCTGTTCGAACACTTCCGCCGCCGTGCGCGAATCGCCCTCGCGCGCGGCGGTCTGGGCGTAAGCGTAACGACGCTCGGCGAGCGGATCGGGGCAGGGCTGCACGATCAGGGCGGGGGCGAAGCGGCCGGCGCCAGGCGCTTCTGCGCCGCGTCGATCTTGGCTTCGAGATCGTCGAGCTTCGCCTTGGCGGCGTCGGCCGCCTTGCCGAGATCGTCGATCTTGGCGCGCGAGGCGGTCTCGGACGATTTGGCCGCCACCGCCGAGGCGTCGGCGGCCTGTTCGCGGGCGAGCGCTTCGGCAAGGGCGGTCTGCGCTTTTTGCAGTTCGGCGTCGGCGGCGGTTTTTTGCGAAGCGAGTTCCGCCAGTTCGTCCTGCGCCGACTTCAAGTTCGCCTCGGTGTCCTTCAGCAGCGCCGATTTCGAATCGAGCAGGTCGCTTTCGGAGGCGAGCGACAGCTCGGTCTCGTCGACCTTGCGGGTGAGGTCAGCCAGATCGCCCTGCACGGTGGTGCGCTGCGACACGGCGTCGTCGAGCGCCTTGCGGCCGTCGTCGAGTTTTTTGCGCAGGTCCGCCGCCGAGCCGACCAGACGCTGCAAATTCTGCAAATCGCCGACGACTTCCTGCCGGGCGATCTCGGCGCTGCGTTGCGCTTCCTCGCGTTCGGCGCGCAACCCGACCGCCTGCGCCCAGAAATAGACCGCCACCAGCCAGCCGACGGCGGCGATCGCCATCAGCGCCAGCGACGCCGGTCGCGCAAACTCGCTTTGGCCCGCTTCCATTACGCTTTCCTTCACGCCGCACGGCGCCCGCGATATTGGCTTGGCCGGGCGGCAAGCGCCAAGCGGAATCTTGCAAGCCCATCACCTGAGTTGAGGTCCATCACCTGAGTTGAGGCGCCCCCTTAAGGATTGCGCGCGCGCTTGCGGCGCGACCCGGTTAGAAGGCTTTGACGAAATGGCCGCGCGCCGACATATGTCTTTCACCAAGCCCTGAGGGGAGCTTTCGTTGAAATTCTCAGCCGCCAGCCTCGTCCGACAGGCCTTCAGCGGACACAAGGACTGGCCGGCGCAATGGCGCTCGCCCGAGCCGAAGCGCTTTTACGACGTCATCATCGTCGGCGCCGGCGGCCACGGCCTCGCCACCGCCTATTATCTGGCCAAGGAGCACGGGATCGCCAATGTCGCGGTGCTGGAGAAGGGCTGGCTCGGCGGCGGCAACACCGGCCGCAACACCACCATCATCCGCTCGAACTATCTGTGGGAAGCCTCCGAGGGCATCTACGGCCACGCCCACAAGCTGTGGCCGGGCTTGAGCCGGGAGCTGAACTACAACGTGATGTTCAGCCCGCGCGGCGTCATGCTGCTGGCGCATAATCACCACGACGAGCAGGCGTTCCGCCGCCACATCCACGCCAACCGGCTCGCCGGCATTCCCAACGAATGGCTGACGCCGGAGCAGGCGCAGGATTTCTGCCCGATCCTCAACATCGATCCCGGCATCCGCTATCCCGTGCGCGGCGCGGCGTTGCAGCGCACCGCCGGCACCGCCCGCCACGACGCGGTCGCCTGGGGCTACGCGCGGGCCGCCTCGGCGCGCGGCGTCGACATCATCCAGAATTGCGAGGTGAAGGCGATCCTGCGCGACGCCAGCGGCGCCGTCACCGGGGTCGAGACCAGCAAGGGCGAGATCGCCACCCGCAAGATCGGCGTCGTCGCGGCGGGCAGCACCAGCGTCGTGATGGCGATGGCGGGGCTGCGGATGCCGCTGGAATCCTTCCCGCTGCAGGCGCTGGTCTCCGAGCCGGTGAAGCCGGTGATGCCCTGCGTCATCATGTCGAACGCGGTGCACGCCTATATGTCGCAATCCGACAAGGGCGAACTCGTCATCGGCGCCGGCACCGACGGCTATGTCTCCTACAGCCAGACCGGCGGGCCGCATATCGCGGTCTCGACGCTGGAGGCGATCGTCGAGATGTTCCCGATCAC
>JAGWRL010000067.1 GCA_028876585.1 Pseudomonadota bacterium
CATCGCCGGTCCCGTGCGCGATCTCAACGTCATGACCCGCCGAGGCCGCTTCACCGCGACGGTCACGCGCCATGTGTTGAGTGAAAGGCTCTCCTTGACCTGCGCCGGCGAGACCCTGATTCTGTGCGCGGCGGGCGCAGCGTGCATCGAGGTGGCGGAGGAGAGTTTCGCGCTCGCGCCCGGCGACGCCTGGCGCGCCGCAGTTTCCGACGCGGCCGTGGCCTGCATTGCCGCGCCGGCCGCCGTTGTCTACCACATCGCCATCAAGGCGCCGGCGGCGGCCGGTTGACCCGCGCGGCCAGCAGGTTGGTGAGCCAATCCGGGCTCATTTCCGGCACGGAGGACAGCAGCAGCTCGGTATAGGGCGGGTGCGGCGGCGCGAGAACCTGATCGCGCGGGCCCTGCTGCACGACGACGCCGCGATGCATGACGACGATCGTGTCGGCGATCGCCTTCACCGTGGCGAGATCGTGCGTGATGAAAAGATAGGACACGCCGAGTTCGGCCTGCAACCGCAGCAGCAGCTTCAGGATTTCCTCTTGCACGATCTGGTCGAGCGCCGAGGTCACTTCGTCGCAGATGACGAGATCGTGTTCGGCGGCGAGCGCGCGCGCGATGCAGAGGCGCTGTTTCTGTCCCCCCGACAACGCGCCGGGCAGGCGCGCGATGAGGCTCGGATCGAGTTGCACCATCTCCAGCAACTCGACGATCCGCCTGTCGAGCGCCGCCCCGGTCAAGCCGCGAAACAGCGTCAGCGGGCGAGCAATCACGTCGCGCATGCTATGGCGTGGGTTCAGCGCCGCGTCCGGGCTCTGGGTGATCATCTGGATGCGCCGCAGTTGCTCGGGGGTGCGATCTTTCAGCGCCGGCGAGAGCGTCTCGCCGCAGAAGCGAGTGGCGCCGCGGCGCGGCGGCAGCAGCCCGGTCGCGACGCGCGCCAAAGTCGATTTGCCGGAGCCGGATTCGCCGACGACCGCGACGGTGCGGCCGCGATCGACGCTGACTGAAACGTCGTCGAGCACTTTGACGGCGCCGTAGCCGGCTTCGATGCCGGTCATCGTCAACAAAGCCTCGCCGGCGGCTTGCTGCGGCTTGTGAAGATTGCGCACCGCCCACAGCGTGCGGGTGTAGTCCTCGCGCGGCGCGGCGAGCATGGCGCGGGTCGGCGCCTCCTCGACTTGCCGGCCGTGGCGCAGCACCATGATCCGCTGCGCGAGCTGGGCCACGACGGCCAGATCGTGCGTGATGTAGAGCGCCGCAGTATGAAACTCCTCGACAATGGCGCGGATTGCGGCCAGCACTTCAACCTGCGTGGTGACGTCGAGCGCCGTCGTCGGTTCGTCGAAGACAATGAGATCGGGCCGGCACGCCATCGCCATCGCGGTCATCGCGCGTTGAAGCTGGCCGCCCGAGACTTCGTGCGGATAGCGCAGGCCGATGCGGTCGGGATCGGGCAGCCGCAACTTGGCGAACAAGGTCGTTGCGTCGGCCTCGGCCTCGCCGCGTTCGCCGGGCTTGTCGCGCAACCGCGCTTCAACCACCTGCCGGATCAGCCGGTGCGCCGGATTGAAGGCGGCCGCGGCGCTCTGCGCGACATAGGCGATGCGCGCGCCGCGCAGCGAGCTCTGCGCTCTGCGATCGAGCGTCAGCAGGTCCTGGCCGTTGAACGCCACGCTGCCGCCGGTGAAGCGGCAGCCGGCGCGAACATAGCCCATGGCGGCCAAGCCGATCGTCGATTTTCCGGCGCCGGATTCGCCAATCAAGCCGAGCACCTCGCCACGCTGCAACGTCAAATCGACGCCGCGCACGATTGGTTGCCACTTGCCGCTCGTATAGCCTTCGATCTTCAGGCCCTTGATGTCGAGCAGCAGATCGCCCTTGCGGCGCGGCGCTTCCGGTTCAGCGGCCATGACGCGCATCCCCCGTCAAGTGGATGAACCAATCAACGACGAGGTTGACCGAAACGGTCAAAATGGCGATCGCCGCGGCCGGGAACAGGGGGATCAGAATGCCAAACGAAATCGCGGAGGCGTTCTCGCGCACCATCGAGCCCCAATCTGCGGTCGGCGGCTGAATTCCAAGCCCGAGAAAACTCAGCGTCGCGATGAACAGAAACACGAAGCAGAAGCGCAGCCCGAATTCGGCCGCCAGCGGCCCGATCGCATTGGGCAGGATTTCATGAAACACGATCCACAACGTCTGCTCGCCGCGCAGCTTCGCCAGTTCGACATAATCCTGCGCTTCCAATTCCATGCCCAACGCGCGGCTGAGACGAAACACCCGCGTCGCGTCGAGCAGCGCGATGACGCCGATCAGCACCGGAACCGACGAACCCAGCACCGCGAGCAGCAGCAGCGCAAAAATCAGCGTCGGGAAGCCCATCACGATGTCAACGACCCAGCTCATGAACTGGTCGACCCGCCCGCGCGCGGTCGCCGCCACCATGCCGGTGGTGACCCCGAGCGTGAACGAAAGCGAGGTCGTGGCCAGCGCAATCAGAATCGAGTTGCGCGCGCCGTAGATCAGGCGGGAGAACAGGTCGCGACCGAGTTGATCGGTGCCAAGCCAGACATGGAGACCGGCCGGCGCGGCCGAACGATCCCAGAAGCCGGGAAGCCATTGATCGCCGACCACTTGCGTCTCGCCATAGCTGGCGATCCAGGGGGCGAACACAACGGCGATCGCGTTGAGGGCGATTATGCCCAAACCGATCTTGGCGGTGAGCGGCGCGTCGCGCAAGGTTTGAGCGAACGTCATGCCTCGCTCCGGCGCGGACGACGCAAGCGCGGGTTGGCAAGGATGGTCAGGATGTCGGCGGTGAGGTTCAGCAGCACATAGACGGAGGCGAAGATCATGCAGCAGGCCTGCACGACGGGAAGGTCGCGCTTCGAGACCGAATCGACGAGCAATTGTCCAAGGCCGGGATAAACGAAAACGACCTCGACAACAACCACGCCGACGACGAGATAAGCCAGGTTCAGCAGCACGACATTGATGATCGGCGCCATCGCGTTGGGCAACGCGTGGTAGGTGACGATCTTCAGCGGCCGGGCGCCCTTGAGTTGCGCCATCTCGATATAGGGGGCCGACATCACATTGATCAGCGCGGCGCGCGTCATCCGCATCACGTAGGCGATCACGCTCAGCGACAGCGTGGCGGCGGGCAATGCGACATTGGCCAGCCGCTGCCAGCCGGTCTGGCCCGCCTCGACGAAGGCGACCGCCGGCAGCCAACCCAGATTGACCGAAAAGATCGCCACCAGGATATAGGCGATGAAGAATTCGGGAAACGAGATCGTCACCAGCGACAGCGTCGAGGTGATGCTGTCCAATGCGCGACCGCGCATCAGCGTCGCCAAGACGCCGAGCGCAACGCCGATCGGCAGCGCGATCAGCGCCGCGATTGCGGCGAGATAGACGGTGTTTCCAAGCCGCTCGCCGATCAATTCGGCGACCGGGCGGCCATTCGCCAACGAATGGCCGGGATCGAGATGCAGCAGAGCGCTCGCCCATGTCAGATAACGCGCGACGGGCGTCTGATCGAGACCAAGCTCATGCCGGAAGGCGGCGAGCGCCTCCGGCGTGGCGCCTTGTCCCAGGATGGCGGACGCCGGATCGCCGGGCAACAATTGCACGGCGAAGAACACCAGAATCGAGATCACGAACAGGGTGAGCAGGCCAAGCCCCACCCTTCGCGCGACCAGAGCGCCCAGAAACCGCACGTTTCGGCGGCGTTACGCGAACCACCAGCGCTCGGAGGCGCGCCCGCCGTCGAGCGTCCAATCGCCCGACAGCGTGCCGTCGTTGCGGACGTTTTCGGCGGTGGCGTCCATCAGCGCGGCGAAGGCGAAGATGTTGGAGCCGCCGGTCTCATGGATGATTTTCTGCGCTTCGGCGTACATCTCTTTGCGCTTGGCCTCGTCGAATTCGGAGCGGGCGGCGACGACAAGCTTGTTCAACTGCGGATCGTTCAGATTGGTCTCGTTCCAGCCGGCCTTGATGCCTTCGTCGGTGTAGGCGAGCGACAGCATGAAATCCGCGTTGACGCGCCCGCTCCAGCGCGTCGCGCACAACGGCTTCTTGAGCCAGACGTTGTCCCAATAACCGTCCTCCGGCGTCTTGACGACCTCGATCCCGATGCCCGCCTTGGCGGCGTGCTCCTTATAAAGAACTGCGGCGTCGGTCGCGCCGGCGAACGGCGTCTCCGACACGTAGAGCTGGGTTTTGAATCCCTCTTGATTGGCCTTCTTGAGGTGGAACTTGGCCTTTTCGGGATCGTAGACGCGCTGCGGCAGCGCCGCATATTCGGGATAGGCCGGCGACAGCGGCGCGTCATTGCCGACCGAACCGAACCCGCTCAGGATGCGCTTGACCATGTCCTCGCGGTCGATCGCGTATTTCATCGCCAGCCGCAGGTCGTTGTCGTTGAACGGCGCCTGGTTGGTCAGCATGGCGAAGCAGAAATGCGCCTTGCTGGTCACCTTGTTGATCTTGATTTTCTTGCTGGCGTCGAGCAGCCTCACCGTCTTCGGGTCGACGGCGTTATAGGTGTCGATTTTGCCCGTCAGCAGCGCGTTGGCGCGCGCCGTCGCGTCTTTCATCGCGATCAACTCGACCGAGTCGAAATGGGCGCGGCCGGTCTTGAAATAGTTGGGGCTCTTCTTGACCAGCGAGGTGATGCCGGGCTGGAAATTCTCCAGCATATAGCCGCCGGTGCCGATGCCCTTCGTGAAGTCGGTCGTTCCATCGGGCACGATGAACAGCGCGCCGTAAGCGGTGAGCGCGGGGAAATCGACATTGGCGGCTTTCAGGGTGAACACGACCGCGTCGCCGTCCGCCTTGATGTCGTCGATCTGCGCCACGATCGGCTTGGCGCTCGACTTGGTCCCCTCTTTCATATGCAATCGGAACGAATAGATGACGTCCTGCGGCGTCAGGGATTTGCCGTTGTGAAACGTCACGCCCTTGCGCAGCTTGAACGTCCAGGTCTTGGCGTCCTTGGAAGGTTCCCAGCTTTCCGCGAGCTCGGGGATGATTTTGCCTCCGGCCTGGACCTCGGCGAGGTTGTTGCTCAATTGCCAAAGCAGGTTGATCTGGAACTGCGTGTTGGTGATCGTCGGGTCGAGCACGTCGGAGCTGGCGAAATCGGCCATGCCGATGCGAAAGTGTCCGCCCTGTTTGGGGCCCTCGGCGCGCGCCGCCCCGGCAGGCATCAACAATCCGGACGCGCCGAGGGCGCCGGCGAGCAGGCCGCGCCGCGAGATCTCGAATTTGTCGAACATGATGCCGGATGCCTTTCGTTGGTGTCGGAAGAACCTGACGAACTTAAGCGTTTCCCCTAGGCCGCAGGTCGCAACAGACCTGCGCGCGCCTGCTTATTTTTCGTATTTGACTATACATAATAGACACATAAGTCCAAGTCATGTCAAGGACCAAGTGCGGCGGTCAGCGACTGTAATTCGGGTGTTTGCCGGCGGATCGATCTATCCCTGCGACGGCGCGAAGCGGGCGACGAGCTCGTAGGCGTCTCCGGGATAGGTCAGGCGAACGAAGGTGATCGGTTGGTCGGCCCAGGAGGTGCGGCGCTCGACAATCAGACAGGCGGTATCGGCCGCGATCTCCAGCCAACGCGCGGCCTTCGCATCGCAGGCTTGCGCGCGAATGCGGTGTTCGGCGGATGTCCACGGCACCCGCGTCAGCAGCCATGCGCCAGGCGACAGTTCGGCGAACCGCTCCACCGCGGCGTCGGGCACGGCCGTGAGATTGATGATGCGCTCTTCGAGGCAGAACGGCCGCCGCCCCGCCATGTGCCTCACCATGATGTCGAGCACCGGACCGGCGACGGCGAGCGCCAACTGATCGCTCGCGCGACTGGTTCGCTTTCGCGAGGACAGGATCTCATAGCTGTAGGCAAGGCCCAGTTCGAGAACTTCGGACCGGATGTCCTTTATTTCCAGCGCCGCCGATTGCGTATGAGGGCGGCGCACAAAACTTCCGGCCTTGCGGCGGCGCTCGATCAGACCGGCGCGGACCAATTGCGTCAGCACCTTGTTGACCGTCATCCGCGAGCAATCGTAGGCGGCCGCGAGCTCGTGTTCGGAAGGGATGTGATGCCCCGGCGGCCAGTCGCCGGACAGGATGCGCCCCTCGATTTCGCCGAGAATGCGCCCATGCAACGACGCGGTAGGCGTGCGCGGCTCCAAAACGGCAGTCATCAAACCTCGCTGCGCGCGCCCAATCCGGCGCGGGTCATTCCTTGGATCGTTCTCGCCCGCCGGGGCTGACCTTGAGCCCATCTCATCGACGGCCCATTATGTCTACACAATAATGGCGCCGAACTGAAGTCTCCGCGGCGGTGTCCTGGTCATTATCGGTCGGGGTGGTCACTTTTTACGTCGAGGTGAAACAGTCTCAGCATCTCGACAGGCTTGAGATCGCGCTCGCCGGGTTATTCTCGCCCGTCGGCTCGAAGCTGACCGAATGCAAGATAATCCAGGAGGAATCCATGCTGGCGAGCCTGTTCAGGTCGATCGATCTGAGAACGAACGGCGACAGCCGAGGCGAGAGCGCCCAGGGAGCGCCGGGGCTGGCGAGCTATTTCCGGTTCGACGACCACAAGACCAACCTGCGCACGGAGATCATCGCCGGCGTGACGACTTTCGTGACGATGGCCTACATCATCTTCGTCAACCCCAAAATCCTCGCCACCACGGGGATGGACGCCAACGCCGTGTTCGTGGCGACCTGCCTTGCGGCGGCGCTCGGCTCCGCGATCATGGGCCTGTGGGCCAACTGGCCGATCGCGATGGCGCCGGGCATGGGCCTCAACGCCTTCTTTGCTTTCACCGTCGTCGGCAAGCTCGGCTATACGTGGGAACAGGCGCTGGGCGCGGTGTTCATCTCGGGCGCGATTTTCCTGTTCCTGTCGCTGACGGGGATAAGGCGATGGCTGATCGCGGGCATCCCGCATTCGATGCGCAGCGCCATCGCCGCCGGCATCGGGCTGTTTCTCGCCATCATCGCCCTGAAGAGCGCCGGGATCGTGGTCGCGAGCCCGGCGACTTTCGTCACCCTCGGCGACATGACCTCGACCGGCGTGCTGCTCAGCATTTTCGGCTTCGTCGTCATCGCCGGCCTCGACGCGCTCAAGGTTCCCGGCGCGATCCTGATCGGCATCCTGCTCACGACTATCGCCTCTGTCACGCTCGGCTTCAGCGCTTTCGGCGGCGTCGCCTCCATGCCGCCTTCGATCCTGCCGACCTTCTTCAAGTTGGACGTGCCCGGCGCGCTCAACGGCGGCATCCTGCATGTCGTGCTGGTGATGGTGCTGGTTGAGGTGTTCGACGCGACGGGGACGCTGATTGGCGTCGCCAAGCGCGCCGGCCTGCTCGCCGCCGGACCGGCGCATAAGAATGTCGGCCTCAGCCGGGCGCTGATGGCGGATTCGGCCGCGATCGCCGCCGGCTCGTTCCTCGGCACCTCGTCGACGACCGCCTATGTCGAGAGCGCCGCGGGCGTGCAGGCGGGCGGGCGCACGGGGCTGACCGCGCTTGTCGTGGCGGCGCTGTTCCTGCTGGCGATGTTCTTCGCGCCGCTCGCCGGCACGGTGCCGGCGGTGGCGACCGCGCCCGCGCTGCTCTATGTCGCGACGCTGATGCTGCGCGAACTGTCCGAGGTCGA
>JAGWRL010000068.1 GCA_028876585.1 Pseudomonadota bacterium
CGGGGCGAAGGGCGTCGTCACGACGAGGGTCGGATAGGTCTCGGCCGTGGCGCAGAGCCGCGAGTCCGGCGGCAGGCTCAGCCGGCTGTCGAGCACGACGCGCAGCGGTTTTTGGTCGAGGCCGGGCTGGCGCAGGGTCAGCAGCGGGTCGGCGGCGATCGCGGTGCCGATTCCGATCATGATCGCGTCATGCTGGGCGCGGAAAGTCTGGGTGCGGCGGTTGGCGATCTCGCCGGTGATCGCCAGCCGCGGATCGTGCTCGTCGCCGGCGGCGTAGCCGTCCGCCGTGCGGGCGATCTTCAGCGTCACCATCGGCCGGCCCTGCGTCACGCGCAGGATGTGGCCGAGGTGGTCGCGCCGCGCCGCTTGCGCCCCGACGCCGACGACGACCTCGATCCCGGCCGCCCGCAAAAGCGCGATGCCTCGCCCCGCCACCCGTTCATCCGGGTCTTCCAGCGCGCAGACGACGCGGGCGACGCCAGCCGCGACCAAGGCTTCCGCGCAAGGCGGCGTCTGGCCATGATGCGAGCACGGCTCCAACGTCACATAGGCGGTCGCGCCGCGCGCCTGCTCGCCGGCCTCCGCCAGCGCCAGCGTCTCCGCGTGGGGGCGCCCGCCCGGCGCGGTGACGCCGGCCCCGACTACGACGTCGCCGCGCAAAATCAGCGCGCCGACGCTGGGGTTGGGCGCGGTCAAGCCGAGGTGGCGACGCCCGAGCGCCAGCGCGGCGTCCATGAAACGCGCGTCGGTCATTTCGCCGCCTCCGGCTCGTTTTCGAGTTCGCCGACGATGGCGTTGAACTCGCGCGCCTCGCGGAAATTGCGATAGACCGAGGCGAAGCGCACATAGGCGATGCCGTCGAGGGTTTTCAGCCCCTCCATCACCAGTTCGCCGATGCGCTCGCTCGGCACGTCGCCGTCGCCCTGCGCTTCGAGCTGGCGCACCACGCCGTTGATCATCCGCTCGACCCGCTCGGGCGCGACGTCGCGCTTGCGCAGCGCGATCTCGACCGAGCGTTGCAGCTTGTCGCGGTCGAACGCGACGCGCCGGCCGCTTTTCTTCGCCACCATCAGTTCGCGCAATTGCACGCGCTCGAAGGTGGTGAAGCGGCCGCCGCAATCGGGACAGGCGCGCCGGCGGCGGATCGAGGAATTGTCCTCGGTCGGCCGCGAATCCTTCACCTGGGTGTCAAGGCCGCCGCAATAGGGACAGCGCATGGAAATCTCTCCTGCGCCGCCCCCGAGGCTTTAGTAGATCGGGAACCGGCGCGTCAGTTCGGCCACGCCCTCGCGCACGCGGGCTTCGGTGGCAGCGTTGCCCGATTCGCCGTTCGCCGCCAAGCCGTCCAGCGTCTCGACGACGAGATCGCCGACGCGGGCGAATTCGGCGACGCCGAAGCCGCGCGAGGTCGCGGCCGGCGAGCCGAGCCGGACGCCCGAGGTGACCATCGGCTTTTCCGGGTCGAACGGGATGCCGTTCTTGTTGCAGGTGATGTGCGCCCGCCCCAAGGCCGCCTCGGCCGCCTTGCCGGTCAGCTTCTTCGGCGTCAGATCGACCAGCATCAGATGGTTGTCGGTGCCGCCGGTGACAAGCTTGTAGCCGCCGGCGAGAATCCGCTCGGCGAGCGCCTTGGCGTTGGCGACGACGGCGTGGGCGTAATTGCGGAATTCCGGCGTCAGCGCCTCATGGAAGGCGACCGCCTTGCCGGCAATCACATGCATCAGCGGCCCGCCTTGCAGGCCGGGAAACACCGCCGAATTGATCTTCTTGGCGAGGTCCTCGTCGTTGGTCAGCACCATGCCGCCGCGCGGGCCGCGCAGGGTCTTGTGCGTGGTGGTGGTGACGACATGGGCGTGCGGGAACGGGGAAGGGTGCGCCCCGCCCGCCACCAGCCCGGCGAAATGGGCGATGTCGCACATGAAATAGGCCCCGACCTCGTCGGCGATGGCGCGGAAGCGCTCGAAATCCCAATGCCGGGCATAGGCCGAGCCGCCGGCGACAATCACCTTCGGCTTGTGCTCGCGCGCCAGCTTGGCGACCGCGTCCATGTCGATGCGCTGCGTCAGCCGGTCGACGCCGTAGGAGACGCATTTGAACCACTTGCCCGACATGTTGACCGGCGAGCCGTGGGTGAGATGGCCGCCCGCCGCCAGATCGAGCCCCATGAACACATCGCCCGGCTGCATCAGCGCCATGAACACCGCCTGATTGGCCTGGCTGCCGGAATTGGGCTGCACATTGGCGAATTTGCAGTCGAACAATTTGCAGGCGCGCTGGATCGCCAGCGTCTCGGCGATATCGACGTATTGGCAGCCGCCGTAGTAGCGCCGGCCCGGATAGCCCTCCGCGTATTTGTTGGTCATCACCGAGCCCTGCGCCTCCAGCACCGCCTTGGAGACGATGTTCTCGGAAGCGATCAGCTCGATCTCGTCGCGCTGGCGGCCGAGTTCGAGCGCGATGGCGCGGGCGATTTCAGGATCGGCCGAGGCGAGGTCGGCGGAGAAGAAGGAGTTCGAGCGGATCGGCGCGGCGTTCATGGGCATCACCCTCTGGGGTTTTGTGGGCGGGCGCATAGCACGCGGCGGCGGGGGGCGGAAGGCGGCGGGGGGGCGCAAAATATGGATCGGCGCCCCGAGTCAGGCGCCCTTTGCGGATAGCTTCGCCCCCTCACTTGCGCAGCGCCGGCAAGCCGACCCCCGCCGCCTCAAACCCGCCGTCGACGGCGACGCATTGGCCGGTGACGTAGGAGGCGCGCGCGCTACAGAGAAAGTGGATGACCTCGGCGATTTCGCTCGCCTCGCCGTAGCGGTTCAACGGAATGGCGTCGAAATAGGCGGTGATGATCTCCGGGCTGTGCACCGCCGAGGAGAGCTTGGTGCGGACCGGACCCGGCGCGACGCAATTGACGCGCACGCCATGTTCGCCCAGCTCCATCGCTTGTTGTTTGGTCATCTGGATCACGGCGGCCTTCGAGGTGCCATAGGCGACCCGCAGCGTCGAGGCGCGCAGGCCCGAGATCGACGCGATGTTGACGATAGCGCCCTTGGCCGCTTTCAGCGCCGGCACGGCCGCCTGGGTCATCAGGAACACGCCGTCGAGATTGGTCTCCATGACGCGGCGCCAGCGGACGAAATCGGTCTCTTCCAGCGAGAGGAATTCCGCCACCCCGGCATTGTTGATCAGGGCGTCGATGCGGCCGACCCGGGCCAGCGTCTCCTCGACGGCGCGCGCGGCGTCGGCGGCGACCGACACATCGGCGCGCACCGCGAGCGCGGAAGCAAGGCCCTGGACGGCGGCGTCGAGTTCGGCCCCGTCGCGGTCGAGCATCGCCACCGACCAGCCGTCGTCGAGAAACCGCTGCGCGGTCGCCAGGCCGATGCCGCGCGCCGCGCCGGTGATGAGCGCTGTCTTCAAACCATCCCCCAATCGTCACGCCGCAGCGGCGCCGCGCCGGGCTAGCGCGATTTCCGATCAAGTTAAAGCGCCGCCTCCTTGTCATCCCCGCGAAAGCGGGGATCCAGGGGCCGGGGCGCGTCGCATCCCGCTGGATTCCCGCTTTCGCGGGAATGACGCCGGTCGATCTAATCCCAACGGAAAACGCTCTAGCATAGCGGCATGAGACCGGGCGCGATATTCAACTTCGCGCCCGCGCCGGGATTGCGCTGTCATCCCGACAGTTAAGCGCTTGCTTTGCTATCCGCCGCGTGATAGTTAAGGACATGCTTAACCGATCGCTCGATCAGGCGTTTCAGGCGCTCAGCGATTCCACCCGGCGCGAGATGGTCGCCCGGCTCGCCGGCGGGCCGCTCAGCGTCAGCGAACTCGCCCGGCCGCTGCCGATGTCGCTGCCCGCCGTGTTGCAACACCTCGGCGTGCTGGAGGGCGCCGGCCTCGTCGTCAGCGAGAAGACGGGCCGCGTGCGCACCTGCCGGCTCGACGCCGCCGCCGTCGCCCGCGCCGAGCAATGGCTCAGCGCCCAGCGCGGCGAATGGGAACGCCGGCTCGACCGGCTTGACGCCTTTCTATCCGCTGAAAAAGGAGAACGTGAATGACGAATTCGCCCGAACCGATCGAGATTTCCAGGCTGTTCGACGCCCCGCCCGCGCGCGTGTTCGCCGCCTGGTCAACGGCCGAGCGGGTCGCCCGCTGGTTCGGCCCCGAGGGCTACAGCGTGCCGCAGGCGGAGGTCGATTGCCGCCCCGGCGGCGTGTTCGCCGTGACCATGCGGCCGCCCGATGGGCAGGACAGTCTGTGCCGCGGCGCGTTCGAGGAGGTCAGCCCGCCCGCCCGGCTCGCCTTCGTCATGGAGGTGACGATGAACGGCGCGGCGCGGTTCAAGGTCCACACCACGGTCGATTTCGTCAGCGAAGGCGCGGGAACGCGCATGACCGTGCGGCAGACCTACCAGCTTTACGACGCCGATTACGCAGGCGCGCCGGCCGGCGCGCGCGAGGGCTGGCGCACGACGCTCGACAAACTCGCCCGCGAACTCGCCCGCGGCGACGCCGCGACGGCCGCGCATGGCGTATTCACGATCGAGCGCGACCTGCCGCATCCCCCCGCCGCCGTCTATCGCGCCTTCGCCGACCCACAGGCCAAGGCGCGCTGGTTTTCCGGCGGCGCCGACTGGACGCCGATCGAGCGCGCGATGGACGTGCGGGTCGGCGGCCGCGAAATCGCCAAGGGACTGTGGAAAAGCGGACTGGTGACGACTTTCGACGCGATCTATCTCGACGTCGTCGCCGGCGAGCGGCTCGTCTACGCCTATTCGCTGTTTCTCGACGAGCGAAAAATCTCGGTCTCGCTCGCCACGATCGAGATCAGCGCGCGGCCGGACGGCGCGCGGCTGAAGATCACCGAACAGGGCGTCTTTCTCGACGGCTACGAGGACAATGGCGCGCGCGAGCGCGGCACGCGGGCGCAGGTCGAGCGGATCGCGGCGACGCTGTGAGGCTCAGCGGCGCGGGCGCGGATCGGTGAAGATGACCACCTCGTCCTTGCTGACGCGGTTGAGCCGGGCGCGCGCTTCCTGTTCGAGCAGATCGCGGTCGATCGATTCGTTGCGCAGCGAATCGACGCGATGGCGCCAGCGCTCGCGCTCCTCCTGAAGGGAGGCGAGTTGCGCCGTCAAATCGGTGGATTCGCGGTCGAACGCGGCCCGCGCCTCGGTGCCGTGCTGGCCCTGCGAGGCGTTCTTGACGAGATAAGCGCTCGCGCTCCCCAGCACGAGGTAAAAGAACAGCGGAATGAGGATGGCGCGCGCGCGGCTTCTGACGACCATAAGCGGACCCTGCGGCGCCAAGGTTAACAACGTCTTGCCGGATCGCTCAATCCGCTGCGACCAGCGCCTCGAACTGTCGGCGCAGCGACGGCGGCAGGGCGGCCGCGTCGAAGCCGGGCGCCGTCAGGCCGATGGCGTCGCGCAGCCATCCGCCGAACGCCGGCTCGTCGAATCGCTCGACCTCGGCTTCGCCGGGATCGAGCGCGACGGCGTCGGCGAGATCGACGTCGAGGCCGGTGTGTTGGCGCAGCGCCTCGGCGCTGGCCTGTTGGTCGCCGCCGAGCGCGGCCGCGTCGAGCAGCAGAATATCCGGCCTCGCATTCGCCGCCAGCGCGAGCGCCCAGAAGAACAGAAACACATCGCGGCGCACCGGCGCCGGCACGGTCGCGGCGTAGCGGTCGCTCGCCCGCAGCGCTTCGTCCGCCGCGCCATAGTCGGGATGCGCCGTCGCCAGCCGCTGGAAAATCGGCTCGAATAAAGGCGCGTTCCGGTTCTCGGCGAGGATGCGCAGGTATCCGCCGTGGAAATAGGGACCGATGCGCGCATAGGACGCCAGCATGGCGCCGGGCTGGCGCGCGAGATAGACGGTGACGGGATCGAGCTGCGCCTCAAGCCAGCGCTGGCGCAAAAAGCCGCGACAGAACTTGAACAGCGGCCGCCGTCCAAGCCGGCGCGCATGATCGAGAAGGCCGTTGAGATAGGCGGCGAGTTCCGGCGCCTCGTCGTCGCGCCCCAGCGCGAAGCGCTGGAAGGCGAATCGCGGCTCGTGGCCGACCACGCCGGCGCCGGGCAGGAACGGGTAGTC
>JAGWRL010000069.1 GCA_028876585.1 Pseudomonadota bacterium
CCGAGCCTGTCGCCGTTCAACGCCTGGGTGATGCTGAAATCGCTGGAGACGCTGCCGGTGCGCGTCGCCGCGCAGGCCCGCTCGGCCGAGCGGATCGCGGACTTTCTGGGCAAGCATCCGCGCATCGCCCGCGTATTCTATCCCGGCCGGCCCGATCATCCGCAATATGAGATCGCGCGCCGGCAGATGTCGGGCGGCGGCACGATGCTCGCGTTCGAGGTTCTCGGCGGCAAGGCGGCCGCCTTCGCTTTCGCCAACGCGCTGTCGATCATCGGCATCTCCAACAATCTCGGCGACGCGAAAAGCCTGATCACCCATCCCGAGACGACGACGCACCAGCGTCTGAAGCCGGAGCAGCGGGCGGCGCTCGGCATCGGGCCGGGGTTGCTGCGGCTGTCGGTCGGGCTGGAGGATGTGGAGGACTTGTGCGAGGATTTGGGACGGGCGTTGGGATTGGGGCTGCCGGCCTAAGCAACAGCAGATTCATTCCGCCGCCGTGACCAGCCTGCGCTCGCGATCGGCCGCGTAGGCGAGGGCGGCGTGAATGTCAGCTTCGCTGAGTTCGGGAAAATCGGCAACGATCTCTTGCGGCGTCATCCCGGAAGCGAGCCAGCCCAAAACATCGCTCACCGCGATGCGCATGTGGCGGATGCACGGCCGTCCGCCGCGCTTGCCGGGCTCAAGAGTGATGATGCCACGATAGTCCATGCCGCAACACTAGCACATACCGGCCGCGAGGGGAGCCGGAATGCCGTCGCCCCGCTTTGGGGCTGCGTGTTCCAGCGGAAGCTTAGGTGGCCCTGCCGAGTCCCTCGAGACACCGTGAAGCGACACACGGCGAATGGCGTTCTCTAGGATGCGGGGTTGCCCAAGGCGTTCTAACTCGAACCTGTTCGCGGCGCGTCCTTCCCTTCCGGCCTAACGCCCCTTATGAGAGCGCCGGTTTCGCCAAACCGAGGATGCCATGGCCGCGCCCGCCCCGATTTCGCCGCTCGCCCCGAAAAAATATCCCAAGCTGCCGGTGATCGCCGGCGTGCGCTTCGCCTCCGTCGCCGCCGGCGTGCGCTACGCCGGGCGCACCGATGTGACGATGGCGCTGTTCGACGCGCCCGCCGCCGTCGCCGGCGTGTTCACCAAAAGCAAATGCCCCTCGGCGCCGGTGGACTGGTGCCGCGACAAGCTGAAGGGAGGGCGCGCGCGCGCCCTGGTGGTGAACTCGGGCAACGCCAACGCCTTCACCGGGCATCGGGGCTTGAGCGCGGTGGCGGAAGTCGGGGCGGCGGTCGCCAAGGCGACGGGCGCGTCGGCGGAGCAGGTGTTCATGGCTTCCACCGGCGTGATCGGCGAGCCGCTGGAGGCCGCCCGCATCACCGCGGCGCTCGGAGCGCTGACGGCGCAAGCCAAGCCCGACGGCCTGATGGAGGCCGCCCGCGCCATCATGACCACCGACACCTACCCCAAGGTGTCCACCCGCACGGTCAAGCTCGGCGAGGCGGAGGTCCACATCGCCGGCATGGCCAAGGGCGCGGGCATGATCGCGCCCGACATGGCGACGATGCTGTCGTTCGTGTTCACCGACGCGCCCATATCCGCCCCGGTCTTGCAGGCGATGCTGTCGAAATCGGTGCAGGCGAGCTTCAACGCCATCACCGTCGACAGCGACACCTCGACCTCCGACACGCTGATGTTGTTCGCCACCGGCGCGGCGAAGGCGCGCGGCGCGCCCGAGATCACCGACGCCGCCGATCCGCGCCTCGGGCCCTTCAAGCGCGCGCTCGACAAGGTGCTGCTCGATCTCGCCCATCAAGTCGTGCGCGACGGCGAGGGCGCGCGCCATTTCGTCGAGGTGCGGGTCGAGGGCGCGGCGTCGCGCAAGGCGGCCAGGCGCATCGGGTTGTCGATCGCCAATTCGCCGTTGGTCAAGACCGCGATCGCCGGCGAGGACGCCAATTGGGGCCGGGTGGTGATGGCGGTCGGCAAGGCCGGCGAAAAGGCCGAACGCGACCAGCTCGACATCTATTTCGGGCCGATCCGCGTCGCCCACGCCGGCTTGCGCGATCCCGATTACGACGAGGCGGCGACCTCGGCCTATATGAAGGGCCAGGACATCGTCATCACCGTCAAGCTCGGCGTCGGCGCCGGCAAGGCGAAGGTGTGGACCTGCGATCTCACCAAGGAATATGTCGCCATCAACGGCGATTATCGCTCGTGAGGCTGACCCTCGTCGTCGCGGTGGCGCTGGTCGACGCCGACAACCGCGTGCTGATCGCGCAGCGCCCGGAAGGCAAGCAACTGGCGGGGCTGTGGGAGTTTCCCGGCGGCAAGATCGAGCCGGGCGAGCGGCCGGAGGAGGCGGCGGTGCGTGAAATGCGCGAGGAGCTGGGCGTCGAGGTCAGGCCGCCGTGCCTGGCGCCGCTGACCTTCGCCAGCCATGCCTACGACGACTTCCACCTGCTGATGCCGCTCTATGTCTGCCGCAAATGGCAGGGATTCGCGCAGCCGCGCGAGGGGCAGGCGCTCAAATGGGTGCTGCCCAAGGCGTTGCGCGACTATCCGATGCCGCCCGCCGACGCTCCGCTGATCCCGCATCTGGTCGACCTGCTGGGCTGACGCGGGCGGGCGGGCGAGCGCCAGCCATGCTTAAGCAGCGCTTGCCGTCTCGCCCGACGTTCTGCTATAGGTCTGAAGTTCCGTGGTGATTTGGCCGGCCGGCTTGCAGCCACGTTAAAAAAATTGCTAAAGGGCCGCTTTCGCGCGACCTCTGGCGATTTTTGGCAGTCAGGATTGCGCTCATGCCGATAAAGATCCCCGACACTTTGCCCGCCTATGAGGCGTTGATGGCCGAGGGCGTGCGGGTGATGCCGGAAGCGGCCGCCGTGCGGCAGGACATCCGCCCGATGCAGATCGGCCTGCTGAACCTGATGCCCAACAAGATCAAGACCGAATTGCAGATCGCGCGCCTGCTCGCCGCCTCGCCGTTGCAGGTCGAGCTGTCGCTGGTGCGGCTCGGCACCCATCAGCCGAAGAACACGCCGGAAGACCACATGTTGACCTTCTACTCCACCTGGGAGGAGGTCCAATCGCGCAAGTTCGACGGCTTCATCGTCACCGGCACGCCGCTGGAGACGGTGCCTTACGAGGACGTGCGCTCGTGGCCCGAGGTGCAGCAGATCTTCGAATGGACGCGCTCCAACGTGCACGCCTCGATGTTTGTCTGCTGGGGCGCGATGGCGGCGCTGTATCATTTCCATGGCGCGCCCAAGCGTCAGTTGTCGGAGAAGGCGTTCGGCGTCTATCCGCAAAAAATCCTCGCGCCGACCTCGCCCTATGTCAGCGGCTTCGCCGACAATTTCGCCACTCCGATCTCTCGCTGGGCGCAGATCGAGCCGTCCGACCTCGCCGGCCGCAAGGGGCTGGAGATTCTCGCGTTCAACCCCGAGCGCGGCGTCAGTCTGGCGGCGACGCCGGCGGCGCGCCGTCTCTATGTGCTCGACCATCTCGAATATGACGCGACCTCGCTGGCGGACGAATATTTCCGCGACGTGAAGGCGGGCATTCCGATCAAACTGCCGAAGAACTACTTCCCCGGCGACGACCCGCAGGCGGCGCCGCCGAACACCTGGCGCGCGCACGGCCATCTGTTGCTGTCCAACTGGATCAACGAGATGTATCAGACGACGCCGTTCGAGATCGAGCGGATCGGCGCGGACTGAACTCAGCCCCACATCGCCCGCATCCGCGCCTTGAGGTCGATCCTCGGCCCCTCGCGCGCGGGCGCGACCGGCGCCGTCGCCGCCGGCGGCCAGACGACGCCCGCGAAAAGTTTTAGCAGCGCGGCCGGCAAGAACCGCGTGCGCGCCGCCAGCACATGCCGGTCGCCGTTGCGAGGTTGGCCGTGCACGTGGAAGCGGCGCGGGACGATCAGGTCGAGTTCCTCTTTCGCGCGCGTCATCGCGACATAAAGCAGGCGGCGCTCCTCCTCGATCTCCTGCGTGCTGCCGGTCGCCAGATCGGAGGGGATGCAGCCGTCGACGCAATACAGCACGAACACGCTCTTCCATTCCATGCCCTTGGCGGAATGGATGGTGGAGAGGATCAGATAATCCTCATCGCGCGACGGCGGCCCGGCCTCGTCGGAGGTGGCGTCGGGCGGATCGAGCGTCAGTTCGCTCAAGAAGCGCTCGCGCGAGGGGTAGCTTTCGGCGATCCGCTCCAGCGCGTCGAGATCGGCGACGCGCGGGGCGACGTCGTCGTAGCTTTCCGCCAGCGTCGCGCGCCGCCAGGCGAGGATTTCGGCGAGATCGGCGGGCCAGGGCAGGCCGCGCGCCACCCGTTGCGCCAGCGCCACGAATTCGGCGAAAGCCGCGCGCGCCTTAGCCGGCGCGGGATAGGCGGCGAGCGTGGCGAACGCGTCCGCCTGCGCCGCCGCGCCCACCATGCGCTCGGCGTGGCTCGGCCCGACCCCCGGCAGCAATTGCATGACGCGGAAACCGGCGACGCGGTCGCGCGGGTTTTCGACAAAGCGCAGCAGCGCCAGCGCGTCCTTCACATGCGCCGCGTCGAGGAATTTGAGGCCGCCGAATTTGACGAACGGGATGTTGCGCCGCGTCAGCTCCAGCTCCAGCGCGGCGGAATGGCTGCCCGTGCGGAACAGCACCGCCTGGGATTTGAGCGTCGCGCCCGCCTCGCGGTTTTCCAGCACGCGCGCGGCGACATAGCGCGCCTGATCGATTTCCTCGCCGACATGGACGAGGCGCGGCAGGCTGCCGCCCTGCTTCTCCGTCCACAGCGTCTTCGGCAGCCGCTCGGGGCTCAGCGCGATGACGGCGTTGGAGGCGGCCAGAATCGGGGCGGTCGAGCGATAGTTGCGCTCCAGCGCCACCACGCGCGCCGGCGGATCGAAGCGGGAAGGAAAATCGAGGATGTTGCGCACCGTGGCGGCGCGGAACGAATAGATCGACTGCGCGTCGTCGCCGACCACGGTGAGCCCTTGCCCGCGCGGGCGCAGTTTGAGCGCGATCTCCGCCTGAAGCGAATTCGTGTCCTGATATTCGTCGACCAGCAGGTGATCGAAGCGCCCGGCGATCTCGGCCGCCAGCGCCGGCTCGTCGAGCGCCTGCGCGAGATAGAGCAGCAGATCGTCGTAATCGAGCACGCTTTGCGCCTGTTTCGCCTCGACATAGGCGGAAAACAGCTTCGCCAGCGCGGCCTCGTGCGCGGCGGCCCAGGGGAAGCGGCGGCCGAGCGTCTCGGCGAGCGTGGCGCGCGCGTTGACGACGCGCGAATAGATCGCCACGCAGGTCGCTTTGGTTGGAAACCGCTCGCCCGTCTCCGATAAGCCGGCCGCGTGGCGGGTGAGGTTCATCAGATCGGCGCTGTCCTCGCGGTCGTGGATGGTGAAGTTGGCGTCGAGGCCGATCCGCTCGGCATATTCGCGCAGCAGCCGCGCGCCGATGGCGTGAAAGGTGCCGGCATAGCCCGGCGTCGCGGCGGCGGCGGCCTCCGGCCCGAGATCGCGGCGCAGCAGCCGCTCGACGCGGTGGTTCAATTCCGCCGCCGCGCGGCGCGAGAAGGTCGCCAGCATGATGCGCTTGGGATCCGCCCCGCTCAGCACCAGATGCGCGACGCGATGGGCCAGCGTATTGGTCTTGCCCGATCCCGCGCCGGCGATCACCAGCAGCGGCGCATCGGCCCCATGCTCGACCGCCGCGCGCTGCGCGTCGTTGAGATCGGCGAGGGAGGAGCGATTCGGGCGCATCGCGCGAGGGAAGCGCGTTTAGGCTTTGTTCGCAAGGGCCGGGGGCGCGATATTCCGCATCGGCGCCGAGAGTCCCCCTCAGACGCGGGCGACGTCGCCCAGCGCGCGGATGACGGCGTCGGCGTTGGTGACGACGGCGACGTTCTGCATCGCGTAGTTGATCGAGGCGTCATGCCATTGCGCGTTCATCGTCGAACAACAATCCTCCGGCGTAATCATGAAATAGCCCTTGTCGGCGCCGGTGCGGGCGGTATGCTCGATCGACATATTGGTCCAGGCGCCGGTGTTGATGAGATAATCGCGGCCGGTCGCTTTCAGGATAGTCTCCAGCCTCGTGCCCTCCCAGGCGCTCATGCGCATCTTCTCGACCACGAAATCCCCCGCTTGCGGCTCCAGCCCGGGCGCCGGCGCGGCGCCCCAGCCGCCGCGCACCATCGCCTTGGAACTTATCAGCCCTTCAAACAACGGCGCGTTGCGCGTCACGCCCGGCGCGCCCGGCTCGACGATGAACCAGACATGGATCACCACCACGCCGCGGGCGCGGGCCGCCTCGGCGAGCCGGCGCACGTTCTCCACCACGCGCTGCGCCTTGGCGTGCGCCGGCGCGCCCGAGTCCGCGAACGCGCCGCCCTCCATGATCACGTCGTTCTGCATGTCCTGAATCAGCATCGCGCAACGGCTTGGGTCGAGCCGCAATTCGTTGCTCGCGCCCGCCCGGCCGCCGGCGATCATATAGGGCTCGCGGCGTGGGCCTACTTTGGTTGGAACCGTATAGACGGAATGGGTGGCGGTGACGAACAGGGTGCGAAAATCCGCGCCGCCCCAGGCGAGGTTGGCGGCCTGTTCGGGGAGGCGCAGCTTGCCGATCAGCTCGCCACCGGGCGAAAACATCCAGACGCCGCCCGGCCCGGTGCACCAGACATGGCCCTGCGCATCGCATTTCATGCCGTCGGGAACGCCGCGCTCCTGCTCCGACTTGACGCCGGTGGCGAACACGCGACCCTTGGCGAGCGATCCGTCCGGCTCGACGTCGAATACGCGGATCAACGCCTGCACCGTGTCGTTGACGTAGAGCCGGCGCTCATCTGGGCTGAAACAGAGCCCGTTGGGTTGGTCGAACAGTTGGCGGTCAACCAGCAGTTGCGGCGCGCCGCCGCCCGGCGGCACGCGATAGACGCCCTGAAAGCCAAGCTGGCGCGGCCGCTCGACGCCGAACACCGGCATGCGGCCGTACCAGGGATCGCTGAAGTAGATCGCGCCGCTGGAATGCACGCAGACATCGTTGGGACTGTTGAGCTCGTGTCCCTCGAAATGCGACGCCAGCACCTCGCGTCGCCCGTCGGGAAACTCGCGCACCAGCGACGAGGTGGCGTGCTCGCAGACGATCAGGTTCAACTCGGCGTCATAGGTCATGCCATTGCATTTGTTTGACGGACGCCTGACCTCCGTCACGCCGTCGCGCGCGTCCCAACGTCGCCGCACGTCGGCCGGCATGTCCGAGAACAACAGATATTGCTCGGTTGGATGCCAGATCGGCCCTTCGGTGAAGGTGAAACCCGCGCCGATCTGCCCGACAGGCGCGTGGACATCGACAAGCGCCTCAAATTCGGATCGCAAGGCCACATGCGTCATGATGACGATCTCCGCTCAGGCGGCAAACAGGCTACGTGCGGGGGAGGGTGGCGTCAATCGGGCACGCACGGCGCCCCGGGCCGTTCAAATCTCGCGCGCGCCGCGCGCGAAAACCGTCAGCGAAACCCGCGCGGCCTCGTCGAGCCAGCGCGGGGCCGCGGGCGCGAGCCCCACGCGCCGCAGCGCCGTCGCGGCCGTCTCGCCGCTCTCGACGCTGGCGAATATGGCGCGCCCGCCCGGCAGCGTCGCCGCTTCCGCCCGCGCGAGATGGAACGCGGCGTAACCGAGCCGCAGGAACAGTTCGAACGCGCCCTGTCCCCCCGGCACGGCGAAGCGCCCGCCTTGCGGCGCCAGCCGCGCCGCGACTTCGGCGAAGCTCACCGCGTCGGGCCGCCACCACCAGCCGTCAGCGCGCAGCTCCAACCCGCGCGCGCCGCGCGACAGGATCAACCGCCGCCGGCCGCGCTGGTTCGGCGCCGCCTCGTGGCTCGCGCGGCCG
>JAGWRL010000070.1 GCA_028876585.1 Pseudomonadota bacterium
ACCACCCGGCCGTCGTTGGGGTGCATGCGCGGGCCGTAGGTGTTGAAAATCCTGACCACCTTCGCGTCCAATTCGTGCTGGCGCACATAGTCGAAGAACAGCGTCTCGGCGCAGCGCTTGCCCTCGTCGTAGCAGGAGCGCACCCCGACCGGGTTGACGTTGCCCCAATAGCCCTCGGTCTGCGGATGAATCTTCGGGTCGCCATAGACTTCCGAAGTCGAGGCTTGCAGGATCTTGGCTTTGCGCCGCTTGGCGAGACCAAGCATGTTGATCGCGCCGATCACGCTGGTCTTGGTCGTCTGCACGGGATCGAATTGATAATGCACCGGCGAGGCCGGGCAGGCGAGGTTGTAGATTTCGTCGACTTCGACGTACAGCGGGAACGTTACGTCATGCCGCAGAAGTTCAAACCGCTTCTCGTTGAGCAGGTGTGCGATATTGTGCCGGGTCGAGGAAAAGAAATTGTCGACGCACAGCACTTCCGCGCCCTGATTCAACAATCGTTCGCACAGATGCGAGCCCAGGAAACCCGCGCCGCCAGTCACCAGAATGCGCTTTCCCGCCACCATGGCAATTCATCTCCCCTCGCCGCGACGCGGTCTTGTCTGATCCAACCGCTGGACAGAAAGAATATCGCCGCAACTCATCGCCCGGAGCGGCGGCGCCGCGAATCAGACAACCCGAACGCTCCTCGATGGCGACACATTTTATGCTTGGCGTTGCGAACGCAAGGGGAAAATAGACGTATCTATACTGCTTACGCAGCGTCAATTTACGAAAATCGTCTTTCGCGGGTTAAACACGCCCACCCGCGCCGGAGCTTGGCGGCGCTCCCAATTCGCGCCATGCTTCTAGGCGACGCGCTTTGTTAAGGGTTAGGAGAGCGCCATGCCGAATCACTCCCCGACCGCGCTGCACTGGGACGCCGGCCTGCTGCTGCGGTTCGAGGCCGAACGCGAGCAGGTCGTGCGCGATCTCCTCGCGCGCGTTCCCGGCGCGCCGCGCGAGATCGTCGATCTCGGCTGCGGCCCCGGCACCAGCACGCGGCTGCTGGCGCAGCGCTTTCCGCAGGCGCGCGTCGTCGGGGTCGACAATTCCGAGCCGATGCTCGACGTGGCGCGCGATCGCGTGCGCGAAGCGTCGTTCCTCTGCGCCGACATCCGCAGCTGGCGTCCCGAGGCGCCGGTCGATCTGGTGTTCGCCGACAGCGCCCTCCAATGGATCGAGGATCACGAAGGCCTGTTCGCCCGCCTGATCGACTGGCTGGCGCCGGGCGGCGCGCTGGCGGTGCAGATGCCCGACAACCGGCAGGAGCCGAGCCACGCGCTGATGCGCCTGATCGCCGCCGACGGACCATGGGCCGATCGCCTGGTGCCGGTCGCCAAGACGCGGGCGGTGATCGCCGATTATGGCGAATATTACCGCTGGCTGCGGCCGCTGACCGCCTCGCTCGACATCTGGCAGACCGCCTACATCCACCCGCTCGACGGCATCGAGGCGATCGTCGACTGGTTCCGCGGCTCGGCTTTGCGCCCGTTTCTGAGCCCGCTCTCGGCCGACGAGCGCGAGGAATTCCTCGCCCGCTACCGCCGCGACCTCGGCGAATCCTACCATGTCGGGGCGGACGGCAAGGTGCTGTTCGTCTATCCCCGGCTGTTCCTGCTCGCTCGCAAGGGCTGAGCGCTTTGCGCAAGCGCGCCGATGTCCTGCTGGTGGAGCGGGCGTTGTTCGCCAGTCGCGCGCGGGCGCAGGAGGCGATCGCCGCCGGCCTCGTGCGCGCCGACGGCGAACTGGTCCGCAAAGCCTCGCAGAGCCTCGACGCGGCCGCCGTGATCAGCGCCAGCGCGCCCCATCCCTGGGCCTCGCGCGGCGGGCTGAAACTGGTCGCTGCGCTCGACGCCTTCAGCCTCGACCCGTCGGGCCTGGCCTGTCTCGACGTCGGCGCCTCGACGGGCGGGTTCACCGATGTGCTGCTGAGCCGGGGCGCGCGCTCGGTGGTCGCGGTCGATGTCGGGCACGGCCAGTTCGACCCGCGCCTCGCCGCCGACCGCCGCGTGCGCCTGCTCGAAGGCCGCGACGCGCGTGGCCTCGTCGCCGCCGATCTGTTCGAGCCGCCGCAGGCTGTGGTCTGCGACGTCAGCTTCATCTCGCAGCGTCTGGCGCTGCCGCCCGCCTTGGCTTTGGCCGCGCCGGGCGCGTGGCTGGCGACGCTGATCAAGCCGCAATTCGAGGTCGGCCCCGCCCGCGTGGTCAAGGGCCAGGTGAAGGACGAGGCGGCGCAGCGGGAGGCCTGCGAGGCGGTGTGCGCGGCGCTGGCGGCGCTCGGCTGGGACAGTCTCGGCCTCATCCCCTCGCCGATCGCCGGCGGCGACGGTGCGCGCGAATTTCTGCTGGCGGCGCGACGCGGCGCGGGCGGCCGCTGAATTCAGCCCGATCCGCCCTCGATCTCCCGCAGCCGCCGCTCCTCCTCCGCGCTCAGCGCCGCCGGCGGCGCCTTCTTGCGCCGGGACGCGGCCCAGATCGCCAGCGCGCCGGCCAGCAACGTCAGCGGCGCGCTGAACCACAACAGCGCCGTCGACAGCTTGAACGGCGGCTTCAACAGAATGAAATCGCCGTAGCGCGACACCAGGAAATCGCGCACTTGCGCGTTGCTCTGCCCTTGCGCGATCCGCTCGCGGATCAGCCGGCGGATGTCGCGCGCGAGATCGGCCTCCGATTCGTCGATCGACTCGTTCTGGCAGACGAGGCAGCGCAGTTGCGCCGACAGCGCGCGGGCGCGCGCCTCCATCGCCGGGTCTTTCAGCATCTCGCCGGGTTGTACGGCGAGCGCCGGCGCGGCGACGATCAGCGCCAGCAGGACGAGGCGAAACCGGCTCACGCCGCCGCCGCCTTCGCCGCCGCGCGGGCGCGAATGGGCGCGCCGATCCGCAGCCGCCGGTCGGCCAGCGACACCGCGCC
The DNA here is from genome assembly GCA_028876585.1 of Pseudomonadota bacterium. The sequence continues at coordinate 2,959 of JAGWRL010000070.1, forward strand.
GCCGAACGCCATCAGCAGCGCGCCGAGCCAGATCAGCGTCACCAGCGGCTTCCAGTACAGCCGCGTCGGCAGACTGCCGTCGGCGGCGGGATCGGAGATCGAGATATAGAGCTGGCCGAAATGCAGCGTCGCGATGCCGGCCTGCGAGGTCGCCATGCGGCGGGCGCCGAAATTGCGCCGCGCCGGCTCCAGCGTGGCGACGTCGGCGCCGTCGCGCGTCACTTTCATCCGCGCCGCGACTTCGGAATAGTTCGGGCCGGGGCGCGGCAGGATTTGCTGGTAGGTGACGCGATAGGGACCGACCGTGACCGGCTGGCCGGGCCGCATCGCCACGATCGCCTCCGCGCCAAAGCCGGTCGCCGACAGGCCGAGCAGCACCACGCCGACGCCGAAATGCGCCAGCGCGCCGCCCCAGAACGACAGCGGCAGCCCGAGCAGCCGGTTGAGCGCGGAGCTTAAGCCCGCGCCGCCGCGGAAGGCGCGCGCGATCACCTCGGCGAGCGTGCCGAGCATGACGAAAATCGCCACCGCCGCCGCGATCGGCGCCAGCACAGGGCCGCCGTTGACGATCACCAGCAGCGCCGCCAGCGTGCCCACGCCCCCCGCCAGCGCCACGCTGAGCCGCTGCGCTACGCCGAGCAGATCGCCGCGCTTCCAGCTGAGCGAAAAGCCGAACGGGGTGAGAAACGCCGTCGCCAGCCCCAGCACGCCGGCGCTGGCGTTGAAGAACGGCGCGCCGACCGAGATTTTCGCGCCCGTGATCTGCTCCAAAGCCAGGGGATAGAGCGTGCCGACCAGCACCGCCGCGCAGGCCGAGGTCAGGAACAGGTTGTTGGCCACCAGCGCGCCCTCGCGCGAGATCGGCGCGAACAGGCCGCCCTGCTTGAGCAGCGGCGCCCGCCAGGCGAACAGCGACAGCGAGCCGGCGATGAAGGCGCCGAGAATGGCGAGGATGACGACGCCGCGCGTGGGATCGCTGGCGAAGGCGTGCACCGAGGTCAAAACGCCCGAGCGCACCAGGAAGGTGCCGAGCAGCGAGAACGAAAAGGCGAGGATCGCGAGGAAGATCGTCCACACCTTCAGCGCGTCGCGCTTCTCCATCACGGCGACGGAATGCAGGAACGCGGTGCCGGCGAGCCACGGCATCAGCGAGGCGTTCTCGACCGGGTCCCAGAACCAGAAGCCGCCCCAGCCCAGCGTGTAATAGGCCCAGTACGAGCCCATCGCGATGCCGAGCGTGAGAAAGCCCCAGGCGACCAGCGTATAGGGCCGCACGAAGCGCGCCCATGCGGCGTCGATGCGGCCCTCGATCAAGGCGGCGGCGGCGAACGAGAACACGATCGAGAAGCCGACATAGCCGACGTAGAGCAGCGGCGGATGGATGGCCAGACCCGGGTCTTGCAGGATCGGGTTGAGGTCGCGGCCCTCGAACGGGGCGGGGTCGAGCCGCGCGAACGGGTCGGAGGTGAACAGGAGAAAGCCTAGGAAGGCCGCGCCGATCAGGCCCTGCATGGCGAGCGCGTCGGCGCGCAGGCGGCGCGGCAGGCCGCCCCCGGTCGTCGCCACCAGCGCCCCGAACAGCGCCAGGATCAGCGACCACAGCAGCATCGAGCCTTCGTGGTTGCCCCACACGCCGGCGAATTTGTAGATCGGCGGCAGGGCGCTGTTGGAGTTCTCCGCCACATTGACGACGGAGAAATCGGAAGTCATGTGCGCATAGGCGAGCGCGGCGAAGGCGAGGCCGACGAACAGGAACTGCCCGAGCGCGGCGCTTTCGCCCACCCCCATCAGCGTCGCATCGCCCTTGCGCGCGCCCCAGAACGGCAGCGCGAATTGCAGCAGGCTTAAACCCAGCGCCAGCGTCAGCGCGAAATGGCCGGCTTCGACGATCATTGGCCCTCCTGCCAGCGGCCTTGCTTCTTCAGCGCCTCGACGACTTCGCGCGGCATGTAGCGCTCGTCGTGTTTGGCCAGAATCTGATCCGCCTGCAAGCGGCCGGACGGCGCCAGCACGCCCTCGGCGACCACGCCCTGACCTTCGCGGAACAGGTCGGGTATGCCGCCATAGCACGCGCCCGTGCAATCGACGCCGATGTCATGCGCGCCGTCGGTGATGGCGAAGGCGAGCTTGTCGGCGGTCTTGTCGGTCGAGGCTTTGGCGACGAGGCCGCCGATGCGCAGCCGCGCGCCGGGTTTGATCCCCTTGTCGGCGATCTCGCTCGGGCTGAGGAACAAGGCGACGCTGTCGCGCAGCGCAAACAGCATCAGCCCGACCGAAACGCCGATCACGCCGAGCGCGCCGGCGATGAAGACGAGGCGAAACTGCTTGCGGGTCATCTTACAACCTGAGTTCACGCGCGAGCGCGTCGATGTCGGCGTTGGGGCCGAGCGCCTTGCGCGCCGAAGCGAGCGCGTCGCGCGCCTTGTCGGGCTCGTGCAACACGGAATAGGCGCGAATGAGGCGGCCCCATTCCTGCGCGTCGCCGCCCTGGCTGGCGAGCCGCTGCGCGAGGCCCTGCACCATGGTCTCGATCATCTTCTGCTGATCGGGCGAGAAGGCGGGGGCGCTTTCGCTCTTGGGCGCTTCGCCCGTCAATGCGGCCAGGCGCGCGCGCAGGCCGAGCATCCACGGCTCGCGGCCTTTCGCCTGCGCCTCCACCCCCTGGTAGGCGGCGATCGCGTCCTGCGTCTTGCCGTCCTGCTCGGCCGCCAGCCCGAGATAGAATTTCGCCTTCGGCGCGTCGGGCGCCTTGTCGAACTGCTTGCGCGCCTCCGCCGTGACGACGCCCTCAGCGCTCGCCACCATCGCTTCGCCGAGATCGGCGCGCAGCGCCGGCTTGTCGTCGCCGAGCGCCAGCGCATGCGCATAGGCCGAGGCGGCGTCGGCGAAGCGGCCGAGCTTCATATAGACCGGCGCCACCACTTCCCAGCCGCGCAGGTCGTTGGGCGCCTTGGTCAGATGCGCCTCGATCTTGGCGACGGCGGCCTCGACGGCGTCGGGCGCGTTGGCGTCGACCTGGCGGGCGGCCAACGGTTCGTCGGGCAGGTCGGGCTTGCCGAGCCGGCCGTAGATCGCCAGCGCCACCGCGGGCACGACGACGAACACCACGACCGCCGCGACCCTGCGCCGCCCCAGCGAACCGCGCTCGCCGGCCTGCGCCGGCGCCCCGCTGACGGCGATCAACCGCCTTGCGGCTTCGGCGCGGGCGGAGGCGGCTTCCTGCGCCGGCAATTGCCCGCGCTCGACGTCGCGGGCGATCTCGTCGAGCTGCGCCCGGTAGAAATCCGCCTCGCGGGCCTCGTCGCGAGCCTGCCGCGCGCGAAAAGCCAGCGGCCACAGCGCAAAACCCATCGCAAGGCCGGTCATCACGGCCAGCGCGATCCACAACATCGCTTCGC
>JAGWRL010000071.1 GCA_028876585.1 Pseudomonadota bacterium
GGGCGCGGCATCGTCGCGCGCGTCCGGCGCCGCGCGCCCGCGCGGGGCGGGGCGCTCGCGATATAACGGGCGCGGCCGGCCCACGGGCGGCCGTTCGCCGGGATCGGTCACCTCCTCGATCGCCGGCAGGCGGGCGCGATAGAGCCGCACCAGCGCGCTGGCGATGTCCTCGGCGCTGCGCTCGGCCAGCAGGCGGCGCGCCATCTCCAAATCCTCCGGCGAGCCGGGCTCGGCCAGCGCGGGATCGGCGAGGAAGCGCTCGGCGTCGAGCGCGCGCACGTCCGCCGCGCTCGGCGGCCCGATCCACAGCGGTTGCACCCCGGCTTCCGCGAACAGCCGCTCGGCGCCGCGGCGGCGGCCGAACGGCGTCAGAATGGCGCTGACGCCCTTGTTGCCGGCGCGGCCGGTGCGGCCGCTGCGATGTTGCAGCGTCTCGACGTCATGCGGCAGATCGGCGTGGATGACGATGCCGACATGGGGCAGGTCGAGGCCGCGCGCGGCGACGTCGGTCGCCACCAGCACGCGCGAGCGGCCGTTGCGCAACGCCAGCATCGCCTGATTGCGCTCATGCTGGCTCAGTTCGCCCGACAAAGTGACGACGGAAAAGCCGCGCTCGGTCAGCGTGGCGCTGAGATGGCGCACCGCCTCGCGCGTGTTGCAGAACACGATCGCGGTCGGCGATTCGATGAGCCGCAGCAGGTTGACGACCGCCGCCTCGCGCTCCTGCGGATAGATGCGGATGGCGCGATATTCGATGTCGACGTGGCCCTGTTTGCCGCGCTCGACCTCGATTCGCCGGGCGTCGCGCTGATAGCTGCGCGCCAGCGTCGCGATGGCCTTGGGCACGGTGGCGGAAAACATGAGGCTGCGCTTCTGCGCCGGCATCGCCGCGAGCATGAATTCGAGATCCTCGCGGAAGCCGAGATTGAGCATCTCGTCGGCCTCGTCGAGCACCACGATCGCCAGCGCGGAAACGTCGAGCGCCCGGCGCTCGATATGGTCGCGCAGCCGCCCCGGCGTGCCGACCACGATATGCACGCCCGCCTGCAAGGCGCGGCGCTCGCGCTGCGCGTCCATGCCGCCGACGCAGGCGCAGATGCGCGCCCCGGCATGGCGGTAGAGCCAGGTCAATTCACGCTCGACCTGCAACGCCAGTTCGCGCGTCGGCGCGACCACCAGCGCCAGCGGCGCGGCTGGCGGCGGCAGGGTCGCCGCCTCGCCGAGCAGGGTTTGCGCCATCGCGACGCCATAGGCGACGGTCTTGCCCGAGCCGGTCTGGGCCGACACCAGCAGATCGCGGCCCCAGACGTCCGCGGCGGTGACGGCGGTCTGCACCGGCGTCGGCTCCAGATAGCCGCGTTCCTCCAGGGCGAGGGCGAGCGAGGGATTCGATGTGAATGGGTTCAAGGGAGCAAATCTGGACCGCGGCGGGAATGCGCGGTCGCGAGCGCTATGTCCGAAAACGAGCGGAAAGGGAAGCGGCGAACCGCCGCGCGCCTATTTCCGCAATGTCGCGATATAGGCGGCCAGATCGGCGGACTCGAAGGTCGAGAGCTGCATGTCCGGCATTTTGGGATGCGGATCGCGCAGGAAGCGGGCGATCACGGCGGGGTCGAAATCGGGCCGGGCGGCGATGGAGGCGAAGGTGGGGACATTGTCGGTCCCGCGCGCCTGATCGTCGGCGACGATGTGGCAGGCGGCGCACCAATGACGCGCCAGCGTCTCGCCATGCTGCGGGTCGGGCGGCGCGGCGAAGGCTGGCCCAGCCGCCAGCGCGAGCGCCGCGAACAACATGGAACTCTTCGCCGACATGTTCGCCCCCACAGCTTGCGCGATGGGCGGAGTCTCGCGTCTTTCTCGCGCAGGCTCCTTGATCTGCGACAGACGCGAACGAAAAAGGGCGGCCCGCGGGCCGCCCTCTGCGCCGGGCCGAACAGGCTCAGCAGGAATAATACATGTCGAACTCGACCGGATGCGGCGTCATGTCGTAACGCTGCACTTCGGACATCTTCAGGTCGATGTAGCTGTCGATGAAATCGTCGTTGAACACTTCGCCCGCCTTCAGGAAGGCGCGGTCCTTGTCGAGGCTGGCCAGCGCCTCGCGCAGGCTGCCGCACACGGTCGGGATCTTCTTCAGTTCCTTCGGCGGAAGGTCGTAGAGGTCCTTGTCCATCGCCGGACCCGGATCGATCTTGTTCTTGATGCCGTCGAGGCCGGCCATCAGCATGGCGGCGAAGGCCAGATACGGATTGGCGGTCGGATCGGGGAAGCGCACCTCGACGCGCTTGGCCTTGGGGTTCGACGTCCACGGGATGCGGCAGGAGGCCGAGCGGTTGCGCGCGCTATAGGCGAGCAGCACGGGCGCCTCGTAGCCCGGCACCAGCCGCTTGTACGAGTTGGTGGAGGGGTTGGTGAAGCCGTTGAGCGCCTTGGCGTGGCGGATGATGCCGCCGATGTACCACAGGCATTCCTGGCTGAGGTCGGCGTATTTGTTGCCCGCCATCATCGGCTTGCCGGCCTTCCAGATCGACTGGTGGACGTGCATCCCCGAGCCGTTGTCGCCGAAGATCGGCTTCGGCATGAAGGTCGCGGTCTTGCCGTAGCTCTGCGCCACCATGTGGATGCAGTATTTGTAGACCTGCATATGGTCGGCCATGGTGGTGAGCGTGCCGAACTTGAGGCCGAGTTCGTGCTGGGCGGAGGCGACCTCGTGGTGGTGCTTCTCGACCACCGCGCCCATGTCGGCCATCGCCTTCAGCATCTCGCCGCGCATGTCCTGGCCGGAATCGATCGGCGGCACCGGGAAATAGCCGCCCTTGGTGCGCACGCGATGGCCGAGGTTGCCGCCCTCGTAGACGGTGTCGGAGTTTTCCGGCAGCTCCTGATGATCGAGCTGGAAGCCGGTGTTGTAGGGGTCGGAGCGGAACCGCACGTCGTCGAACACGAAGAACTCGGCTTCGGGGCCGACGTAGCAGGTGTCGCCGACGCCGGTCGACTTCAGATAGGCTTCCGACTTCTTGGCGATGCCGCGCGGGTCGCGGTTATAGGGCTGGCCGCTGGCGGGATCGAGGATGTCGCAGGTGACGACCAGCGTGGAGGCGGCGAAAAACGGGTCCATGCAGGCGGTGGTCGGGTCCGGCATCAGCGTCATGTCGGATTCGTTGATCGCCTTCCAGCCGGCGATCGAGGAGCCGTCGAACATCAGCCCGTCGGAAAAGGCGTCTTCGTCGATCAAGGTCTGGTCGAAGGTGACGTGCTGCCACTTGCCGCGCGGGTCGGTGAACCGCAGATCGACGTATTTGATGTCGTTGTCTTTGATATGCTTCAATACTTCATGGGGCGTCTTCATAAAGGGCTCCTCAGCTCCCGTTTGGTTTTATCGTATGCCTTCAGACCGCGTCCGGCCCCGTCTCGCCGGTGCGGATGCGGATCGCCTCGTCGATCGTCGAGACGAAAATCTTGCCGTCGCCGATGCGGCCGGTCTGCGCGGCCTTGCGGATCGCCTCGACGGCGCGGGCGAGATTCTCGTCGGCGATCACCACCTCGATCTTCACCTTGGGCAGAAAGTCCACGACATATTCGGCGCCGCGATAGAGTTCGGTATGGCCCTTCTGGCGCCCGAATCCCTTGGCCTCCAACACCGTGATGCCTTGCACGCCGGCTTCCTGCAACGCCTCTTTCACTTCGTCGAGTTTGAACGGCTTGATGATCGCCTCGATCTTTTTCATGGGTGGGGGGACTCCTTTGCAGCGGCGGGCGAACGGGGCGACGCTTGCCCCCTTGCGGCGGCGCGCGGACGTTAAACACGGTCCTTAGCATTGCTGATGCGGTCGCGCCACGTCCCCCCGCGCGTCGCGGCCGATTGCTGGAAAATTGGGCGCCGGTCAGACCGTCGGCCCCCATTCGCCGGAGGCGTAGATCCGCCACGCCTGCAATCCGGCCTTGGCGACGACGGTGCGGCCGGTCTTGGCGACCGCGACGAGATGGGCGAACACGCGCGGATGGCGCCACGCGAGCGGGCGCGACGGGGCGCAGACGGCGCGATATTCGTCGACGTCGGCGTCCTCCATCAGGATCGCGCCGATCCGGTCGGGGCGGAAGTTCTGCGGCAGCGTGCGGCTGGTCAACCATTCGCATTCGAAGTCGCGGCACACCTGCGGCCGCTCGGCGTAGACGCCGCAGCCGACGCCGGTGCAATGGCGGCAGGCCGGCCCGGCCGGCTTCTTGAGTTCGTCGATTTCGAGCGCGGCGCAGCACATGGTGCAGGCGCCGCAGGATTTGCCGAGTGCCGCGGTCAAGACCAGTTCCCTTGCTGCGGCGCTCATAGCCGCCGCGCCGCCGCCGCGCCAGTGCGCGCCGCGTCGTCCACAAGGAAAGGTTTGAGCCAACGGCGCGCGCGCTCTAAAGACCGCGCGTGCAGCCGGAGCGAGCCCCTTGCCGAAATTGACGCCGATCGCCGTCGCAGCGCTGTCGCTCGCCGTCGCGCTGGGGCTTGCCCTCGCGCTGCCGGCGCCGTCGAGCGACACGCGCGAATTGCTGTCCTGGGGCCTTCACCCGAGTCTGTCGACGCCCAAACAGCCGCCGCTGATGCAGTGGATGGGGTTTCTGGTGATGCGCTTCGCCTGGCCCACCACCTTCTGGTGCGTCGCGCTGACCCAGGCGCTCAACGCGGCGGGCCTCGTCTATGTCTACCGCACGCTGCGGCTGTGGAGCGGGCGCGAGGGCGCGGGCCTGTTGACCATGCTGCTGGCGGGCAGCGTCTATCTCGCCGGCGCGCCGGTCGCCTTCGCGCTCAACGCCGACATCCTGCAATTCCCGTTCTGGGCGGCGATGCTCTATCACGCCGCGCGCGCGTTCGAGACGCGCAAGAGCCTGCATTGGGTCGCGCTGACGCTGGCCTTCGCGCTGGCGTTCTACGCCAAATACACGGTGGCGCTTCTGGTCGTCTCGCTCGGGCTGGCGAGCCTGGCGACGCCGGAATATCGCGGCGTCTGGCGCGACGCGCGGCTTTATCTGGCGGCAACCGCCGGTCTGGCGCTGATCGCGCCGCATCTGATCGCGGCGCGCGCCTCCGGGGCGGTCGAGCACGCGACCGGGACGCTGCTGCTCAACGGTGGCGTCGGCTGGCGGCTCGCCAATCTGCGCGAGTTCGCGCTCGGCTTCGTCGTCTATCTCGCGCCGGCCTGGATCTGGCTCGGCTGGGGTTTCCGGCGCGGCGATTGGGCGGCGGCGCGGGCGAGCGAGCCCGCCGCGAGGTTCGTGCGCGCCGTCGCCGCGGCGGGGCTGGCGATGCTGCTGGTCCTGATCCTGGCGCTCGGCTTCAAATATCCCTCGCGCTACGATTCGCCGTTCCTGTTTCTGGTCTGGCTGGCGGGGGCGAGTTGCGTCCGCTTCGCGCCCGACCGCTTCGCCTCGACGCAGCGCTGGATGACGCGCGCCGCAGCCGTGCTCGCCGGCGTCGCGCTGCTCGGCGGCTGGTTGATCTATGGCGTGTTGAC
>JAGWRL010000072.1 GCA_028876585.1 Pseudomonadota bacterium
CGGCGGCGCCCGGCCGCCGCGCAGCGGCCCTCCCCGCAGCGGCCCGCCGCGCGGCAAAGGGCCGCGAAAGCCGCGCGGCTAAATGCGGGTCGTCGGCGGCCGGCTGAAAGGGCGCGCGATTCTCGCGCCCGCCTCGCGCGCGATCCGGCCGACGTCGGACCGGTTGCGCGAGGCTTTGTTCGACATTCTCGCGCACGCCCATGTCGGCCGGCTCGAAGGCGCGCGCGTGGTCGATCTGTTCGCCGGCTCCGGCGCGCTGGGGATCGAGGCGTTGTCGCGCGGCGCGAGCTTCGCGTTGTTCGTCGACAACGGCGCCGAGGCGCGCGCGCTGCTGCGCGGCAATGTCGAGGCGCTGGCGCTCGGCGGCGTGACGCGCATCTGGCGCGCCGACGCGGCCAGGCTCGGCAAGGCGCCGTCGGCGCCGCCGTTCGACCTCGCCTTTCTCGATCCGCCCTACGATCAAAACCTCGCCCCCCCGGCGTTGGCCGCGCTGGTCGCCGGCGGCTGGCTCGCGCCGGATGCGCTGGTCGTGGTCGAGGAGAGCGCCAAGGCGGCGCTGGCCGCCCCGCCGGGGCTGTTCGTTATCGACGAGCGCGTCTATGGCGACACAAAGCTGGTCTTCTTCTCCACGACGGCGTCGGAAACGCTTGATCCCAGCGGCTGAATCGGGCATAGGACCGGCCGAACTGGAGACCGTGGGTTCATCCCGCAGCGTCAAAATCTCGGGTGAGCCATGAAAGTCCGCAATTCCCTCAAGTCCTTGCGCAACCGTCACCGCGACAACCGGCTGGTGCGCCGCAAGGGCCGCGTCTACATCATCAACAAGACGCAGAAGCGCTTCAAGGCGCGCCAGGGCTAAGCCCAGGCTTTGACCGCGCTCGCGCGGGGCGCTAGTTTGCCCCGCATGAGGCGGATTGCTTTCACGCTCGCGCTCGCGCTGGGGCTTTCGCCCGTTGGCGCCTTTCCCGGTTCTTACCAGCCGAAGGGCTATTCCGCACCCAATGCGCCCGCGCCGCCGCAGGAGCCGGTCGAGACTTCGCCCGCCCGGCGGATCGACCGGCTTTACCAGCGGCTCGCCAAAACCCGCTATCCCGACGAAGCCGCCGGCATCCTCGGCGAGATCGACCGCGAGCGCGCGCAATCGGGCTCCGACGCCGCCGATCTGCTCTATGGCCGGGCGCAGAAGGCGCGCGCCAGCGCCAACCTGCCGCTGGCGCTGCAACTCTACGACGCGGTGCTGGCGCTCGATCCCGCCTGGTCGGAGGCGTGGAGCGCGCGCGCGACCGCGCGCTTCCAGTCCGGCGACCTCAAAGGCGCGATGGCCGATCTGGCGCAGACCCTGAAGCGCGAGCCGCGCGACGTCGGCGCGCTGGCGGGCCTGGGCGCGATCCTGCTCGATTCCGGCGAACCCGAAGCGGCTTTGCGCGCCTACGACCGCGCGCTGGCGCTCGCCCCCGCGTTAGCGCCGCTGCAAGAGGCGCGCGCCCGCGCACAGACCCAGGCGTGGAGCCGCGCGCCTTGATCGAGGCGTGGGTCGGCGGCGCGGTCGCGGTTTCGTTCGGCTTCACCCTGCTGTTCTGCGTCGCGGTGCAACGGCGCTACCCCCCGGTCGGCCATCGCGTCGACGTCGGCCCCGGCCGGCTGCATATCGTGGAGACGGCGCCGCGCGCGCCGGCGCGCGGCGTCGTGCTGCTGGTGCATGGCGCCTCGGGCAATTTCGCCGACCCGCATGTGGCGCTGGCCGAACGTCTGGCGGACGCGGGTTTCCGCGTGTTCGCGGTCGATCGGCCGGGGCATGGCTATAGCGACCGGCTCGGCGGCCGCGCCGCCGCCTCGCCGCGCCGGCAGGCGGTCTGGATTCGCCGTGGCCTCGAAAGCCTCGGCGCGCGCGAGGCGATCGTCGTCGTCCATTCGCTCGCCGGCGTGCTCGGCCTGGCGATGGCGCTGGAGGCGCCGGCGTTCACGCGCGGGCTGGTGTTGCTGGCGCCGGTCAGCCATCCCTGGCGCACCGGCGTATCGTGGTATTACCGCGTCGCCGCGACGCCGGGGGTGGGCGCGCTGTTTCGCTGGCTGATCGCGCCGGCGGCCGGGCTGGCGTTGACGCCGAGCGCCTTGCGCGCCGTGTTCGCGCCCCATCCGACGCCGCCCGATTACGCCCGCCGCACGAGAGTGGCGCTGCTGTTCCGTCCGTGGCATTTCCGCGCCAACGCCGAGGATTGCGTCGATCTCTGCGCCGAGGCGGCGGCGTTGTCGCCGCGCTATGGCGAGATCGTCGCGCCGACCGCGATCGTGATGGGGCGGGAGGACGAGGTCGTTTCGCTCGACATCCACGCCCGCGCCTGTATGCGCCAGATTCCCGGCGCGACGCTGCAACTGCTGCCCGGCGTCGGCCATTCCCCGCATTTCGCGGCGCCGGAAACGGTGGTCGCGGCGATCCTCGATGTGGCGGCGCGCGCGCGCGGCGTCACGCAACCCTGTTCGGAGCCGGCCTGATGGATTTTTCCAGCGCATTCGCCCGCCTTGTCGCCGGCGTCGGGGCGGCGACCGTCGTCTGGCGGCGCATGGCCGGCGTTCCCTCCGAGCAAGCCGTCGGGCCACGGCCGGAAATCCCGCAGGCGCGGCCGCAGGGCATGTTGCCGACGCTGAAAATGCCGACCGCGCGCGGCTGGGAGGCCGGCCGCACGCCGACGCCGGCGCCGGGGCTGAAGGTCAACGCCTTCGCCGCCGGCCTGAAACATCCGCGCTGGCTGCATGTGCTGCCCAACGGCGATGTGCTGGCAGCCGAGGCGCTGCAACAGGATCAGCCGGTGAAATCGGTGTTCGATTACGCCATGACGGCGACGATGCGCCGCGCCGCCGCGCTCGGCGTCAGCCCCAACCGCATCACGCTGCTGCGCGACGCCGACGGCGACGGCGTGGCGGAGACGCGCGCCGTCTATCTCGACGGCCTCAACCAGCCTTTCGGCATGGCGCTGGTCGGCGAGACTTTCTACGTCGGCGCCACCGACGGGTTGATGGCCTTCCCCTACCAACCCGGCGCGATGAAACTCGCCGGTCCCGCGCGAAAGCTCGCCGCCTTCAAGCCGGGCGGCCACTGGACCCGCAGCCTGCTGGCGACGCCGGACGGCGCGGCGATCTATGTCGGCGTCGGCTCGCAGACCAATATCGCCGACGAGGGTTTTGCGGTCGAGGAAGGCCGCGCGGCGATCCACCGCTACGACATCGCCTCGGGCCGCTGCGAAATATTCGCCGGCGGCCTGCGCAATCCTGTCGGCCTCGCCTTCGAGCCGACCACGGGGGCGCTGTGGACGGTCGTCAACGAGCGCGACGGGCTCGGCGACGAGACCCCGCCCGATTACCTCACCAGCGTGCGTGAGGGCGGCTTCTACGGCTGGCCCTGGTGCTATTGGGATCGCGTCGTCGACGACCGCGTGCCCGCCAATCCCGCCATGGTCGCCAAAGCGATCCAGCCGGATTTCGCGCTCGGCGGCCACACCGCCTCGCTCGGCCTGTGCTGGCTGCCGGCCGGCGTGTTGCCCGGCTTCGGCGACGGCATGGTGATCGGCCAGCACGGCTCGTGGAACCGCAGCACGCTCAGCGGCTACCGGGTCGTGCACGCGCCGTTCGAGAACGGCCGCCCTTGCGGGCCGCCGCGCGACATGCTCACCGGCTTCCTCTCGCCCGACGAGGCGTTTTCCCATGGCCGCCCGGTCGGCGTGGCGCTCGGGCCGGATGGATCGCTGCTGGTCGCCGACGACGTCGGCGATGTCGTCTGGCGCGTCACCGGCGCGTAAGCCGCTGACATCAATGTGATCTGCAAAAAGAGCGGCCGTTTTTGCGTGCAACGGCGGCAAACGCCTTGCGGGCGCCGCTCCGCTCTGGCATGTTAGCTCCATCGTCCTACGAAAGGGCGGCGCCGAGGGGCGGAAAGCCCCGGCGCAAACAGGGAGGTCACGCCATGAAATTGCGCGTATCTGCGCTTGCGCTCGCCGCCGTTTTCGCCGCCACAGCGGCTTTCGCCGGGCCGAAAATCGTTCCCGGCCCCGGCGCCGACGCCCAATGCTTCAAACCCTGGTCGGACAAGACCAAGTTCTTCCAATGGCAGAAGAAGCCCGGCCCCTATCGCATCGCGCTGGTCAACGGCTTCGTCGGCAACATCTGGCGCATTCAGATGGTCAAGACCGCCAAGGCCTTCGCCGAAACGCCCGGCATCAAGGAGAACCTGAAAGAGTTCAAGGTCGTCTCCACCGGCACCGACGTCGCCGCCCAGCTCGGCGCGATGGAGGACTTCATCAACCAGGGCTTTGACGCGATCGTCACCATCGCCGTCGCGCCCGACGGGTTCGACCGCATCATCCGCCTGGCCGACAAGAACAACGTCGTCGTGGTGCCGTTCGACAACATCCTCGACACCGACAAGGTGATGATGGTCAACGAGGATCAGCACGCGATGGGCGTGATGTCGGCCCATTGGCTGATCGACCAGATGGGCAAGACCTCGGGCGACATTCTCGAAGTGCGCGGCCTGCCCGGCAATTCGGTCGATCGCGATCGCCACCTCGGCTTCCGCGAAGTGATGGAGGCGGCGCCGAACAAGTTCAACATCACCGAGGTGGTCGGCAACTGGGACCCCGGCACCTCGCAGAAAGTCACCGCCGACGCGCTCGCCGTGCACAAGCATTTCGACGGCGTGTTCACCCAGGGCGGCAGCGACGGCACGGTGCGCGCGATGATGGACGCCCATCATCCGTTCGTGCCGATGGCGGGCGAAGGCGAAAACCGCTTCCGGGTGCAGATCGCCGATTATAACAAGGAAGGCCTGAAAGGCATGTCCTACGGCCAGTCGCCCGCCCTGGTGGCGATCGCGATGAAGGCGGCGATCTCGGCGCTGCAAGGCAATGTGATGCCGCAACTGGTGTCGATCCCGATTCCGGTGGCCGACTACAACACGCTGAAGGCGGGCGAAAACTACTTCCCCGACCTCAAGGCCGACTTCTTCGCCCCCAACCAGTTCCTGCCCTGCGGCGTCACCTTCACCGCGCCGCAGATCATGTCGCAGAGCGAGGCGAACACCAAGTAGCGC
>JAGWRL010000073.1 GCA_028876585.1 Pseudomonadota bacterium
CGCCGAGGCGCGGCTCAACCTGTGCGCGAGCGGCCGCTGCGACGCGAGCGCGCTCGCCGCCGAGCCGGCCGAGATCGTGCGCCGGCTGCTGACGCGCGCCGTCGCTGGCCTCGGCGGCGCCGATCCGGCCCGGCTGCCTTTGGAGGCGATGGAGCGGATTTGCGGCGAATTGCTCGACGCCATCGCCCGGCGCGCGCGCTTCGCCGCCAATATCGGCGCTACGTTGATCGCCTGCGACGGCCGCGCGGTGACGCTGGCGCCCGAGCCCGCGCGTCAGGCCCGCGCCGTGCGTCCCGTCAGCGCGATGCCGGCGATCACCAGCGCCAGCCCGATCCAGGCGCCGAGCGCGATCCGCTCGCCCAGAAAGATCGCGCCGAGCAGCAGGCCGACGAACGGCACGACATAATTGTTGAGCGTGGCGAAGGCCGCGCCGCGGCGCACCACCAGCGTGAAATAGACGAAATAGGCCAGCGCGGTGTTGAACAGGCCGAGCGCCAGCATGGCTTCGAGCGAGCGCGCGGGAATAACCAGCAACGTCGCCGCCGCGCCGCCGTTCCCGCGCCAGACGATCCCCAGCGCGATCGCCGACAGGCTCATCGAAGCCGCCGCCGCCGTCGACGGCCCGACCGCGCGCGAAGCCTGACGCGACAATGTCGCGCCCAGCGCATAGCCGAAGGCGGCGAGCAACCCCTCGGCGCGACCGAGGAAACTCGCGCCCGCCTGCGGCGTGCCGACGCAGACGGCGACGCCGGCCAGCCCCAGCGCCAGCCCGAGCGCGGAAGCCGCCGTCCAGCGCGGCCCCTCGCCGAGCCAGCGCGACAGCACGAAGGCGAGGATCGGCGCGGCGCCCATCATCAGCGCCAGTTCGCCGCTGCCGATGCGCCGCGCCGCTTCGCCGAGCAGCACGAACGGCAGCGCCTGCCCGAACGCCGCCATGGCGGCGAGCCGCAGCCATAACCCGCGCCCGCGCGGCCAGCACCGTTCGAGCGCCAGCGACAGCGCCCACAGCGACAGCGCGCCGATGCTGACCCGCACGAAAGCGAAGCTCAGCGGATCGAAGCCGCGCGCGGCGATCGCGATCAGGAGAAACGACGAGCCCCACAGCAGGGACAGGAAGCCGAGCAGAAAATAGGGCAAGATGTCGGCTAGCCCGCGCCCCGCGCCCGCCGCGACGCACGCTTGCGCGTGTCGTTCCCGTCGCTTCCCGCCAGCGCGCCGCCGTCGGGGGCATGGGGGGCGGAGAAGGTTTTACCGTCGGCGACGAATTCGCTCATATTTCCTCTCCGAAGGCGGCGAATATGTCGAGCTTTCGCCGCCCGCGCGAGCCCCCTCAATGAAAATTCCGCCCGCCCGGCAGCGCCCGCTTCAGTTCCGGCGCAACCGGCGCGACGGCGGGGGCGGCGAACAGTTGCACTTGCGCGAAGCGGTTGCCCTGGCGCTTCTTCGCGGCGGGCGGTTGTGGCCGCTTGCCCTCGTCGGCCGGGCCCAGCGTCTCGATCTGGCGGCCCTCGTCGGAAAGCTGGCCGAGCGTCGGCGTCCAATCCTCCATCCGTTCGGCGATCAGGTGGATCACGCCGCTCTCGTTCTGCAACTTCCCCGTCACCGCGACGAAGCGCGCGCCGATCACCAGCGCGCGCAGCTTCTCGAACGCTTTTGGCCAGACGATGATGTTGGCGATTCCGGCCTCGTCCTCCAGCGTCATGAAGATGACGCCCTTGGCCGTGCCCGGCCGCTGGCGCACCAGCACCAGCCCGGCCACCGTCACCCGCTGGCCGCTTCTGGCGCCCTCCAGCGCGTCGGAGCGCAGCACGCCGCGCGCGGCGAGCCGGGCGCGCATGAAGGCGACGGGATGCGCCTTTAGCGACAGCGACAGACGGCGGTAATCCTCCACCACATGCGCGCCGAGCGGCATCGGCGGCAGTTTCGCGTCCGGCTCGCTCGCCTGCGTCGGCCTTGCGGCGGCGGCGAACAGCGGCAGGTCCTCCTGATCGCCGACCCGGTTCAGCGCCTTGACCGCCCATAACGCCTCGCGCCGGTCGAGCCCGAGCGAGCGGAACGCGTCGGCGTCGGCGAGCGTCTCCAGCCCGGCGAGCGAGACGCCGCCGCGCAGCCACAGATCGCGCACCGAATCGTAGCCCTGCCCGCGCCGCTCGGTGAGCCGCCGCATCTCCTCCTCGCGCGCGCCGCCGATCTGGCGCAAGCCGAGCCGCACCGCATGGGCGGCGCGAATGTCGCCGGCCATCGCGGCGTGGCGGCGGTGGAGTTTCCCAGAGGAATCTTCGCCTGCCCCGTCATTGCGAGCGAAGCGAAGCAATCCATGCCGTCGCGATCGAACATCAGGCGTTAGATCACCGAATGCATGGATTGCTTCGTCGCTGCGCTCCTCGCAATGACGGCCCCCCTCCAACCCCGCGTCCCAATCCGAGAGATTGACGTCGACCTCGCGCACCTCGACCCCGTGCTCGCGCGCGTCGCGCACCAGTTGCGCCGGCGCGTAGAAGCCGAGCGGCTGCGCGTTGAGCATCGCGGCCAGGAATACGTCGGGGTAGCGGCATTTCAGCCAGCACGAGGCGTAGACCAGCAGCGCGAAACTGGCGGCGTGGCTCTCGGGGAAGCCGTATTCGCCAAAACCCTCGATCTGGCGGAAGCAACGCTCGGCGAATTCGCGTTCGTAGCCCTTGGCGGTCAGCCCGGCGACCATGCGGTCCTGAAAGGTCTGGATCGTGCCGACGCGGCGGAAGGTCGCCATCGCGCGGCGCAGCTTGTCGGCCTCCGCCGGCGTGAAGCCGGCGAGAATGGCGATCTTCATCGCCTGTTCCTGGAACAAAGGCACGCCGAGCGTCTTGCCGAGCACCGCCTCCAACTCCGGCTTGGGGAAGGCGACCGGCTCCAGCCCCTGCCGGCGGCGCAGATACGGGTGCACCATGTCGCCCTGGATCGGGCCGGGGCGCACGATGGCGACCTCGATCACCAGATCGTAGAATTTCTCCGGCTTGAGGCGCGGCAGCATCGACATCTGCGCCCGGCTCTCGATCTGGAACACGCCGATGGTGTCGGCGCGCTGGATCATCGCATAGACGCAGGCCTCCTCCGGCGGCACGGTCGCGAGCGCGAGCGGCAGGCGATAATGTTTGTCGAGCAGCCGGAAACCCTTCGCCAGCGCGGTCAGCATGCCCAACGCCAGCACGTCGATCTTGAGCAGGCCGAGCGCGTCGAGATCGTCCTTGTCCCATTCGATCGTGGTGCGGTCGTCCATCGCCGTGTTCATGATCGGCGCGACTTCGTCGAGCCGGTCGCGGGTGATGACGAAGCCGCCGCTGTGCTGGCTCAGATGGCGGGGAAAGCCGGAAATCTCCTGCGCCATCTTCAGGCTCAGCGCGAGATTGGGATCGCGCGGGTCGAGGCCGGCCTGCTCGGCGCGCGCGCCCTCCTCGCGTCCCCAGCTCATCGCATTGAGCGCGACGATGACATCCTCGGACAGGCCGAACACCTTGGCGGTCTCGCGGATCGCCGAGCGGGCGCGATAGGTGGTGACGGCGCTCGCCAGCCCCGCCCGCTCGCGCCCATATTTGGCGTAGATGTACTGGATCACCTCGTCGCGCCGCTCGTGCTCGAAATCGACGTCGATGTCGGGCGGCTCGTTGCGCTCGGGGCTGACGAAGCGCTCGAACAACAGATCGAACCGCGCCGGATCGACCTCGGTGATCCCGAGGCAGAAGCACACCGTCGAATTGGCCGCCGAACCCCTGCCCTGGCACAGGATCCCGCGCGAGCGGGCGAAGCGCACGATGTCGTGCACGGTGAGGAAATAGGGCGCGTAATTCAGGCTTTCGATCAACGCCAATTCATGCGCCAGCGCCTTCGTCACCGTCTCCGGCACGCCGTGGGGATAGCGCGCGCGCGCGCCCTCATGGGCGTAGGCCGCGAGCGCCGCTTGCGGCGTGGCGTAGCCCTCGCGCAGTTCTTCCGGGTAGACATGGGCGAGTTGGTCGAGCGAGAAGGTCAGCCGGTCGAGAAAGCGCGCGCTCTGCTCGACTGCCTCCGGCGCCTCGGCGAACAGCCGCGCCATTTCGGCCGCGCTTTTCAGATGGCGCTCGGCATTGGCCTGCGTCAGCCGCCCCGCGCCCTCCAGCGTCACGCCTTCGCGGATGCAGGCGAGCACATCGGCGAGCGGGCGCCGCTCGGGGACATGCATCAGCGCGTCGTTGACGGCGATCAGCGGGCTGTTGAGTTTTCGCGCCAACGCCGCGCGCTGCGCCAGGCCGCGGCGCATGTCGGCGCCATAGGTCGGACAG
The DNA here is from genome assembly GCA_028876585.1 of Pseudomonadota bacterium. The sequence continues at coordinate 4,296 of JAGWRL010000073.1, forward strand.
GCGCCTATCCACAGCCGGTCGCCGAAGGCCTCGCGCAACACGCCGAGCGGCGCGGCGTTCGCCCCCGGCAGCGCGACGATCTGCAAGCCTTCGCCGAATTCCAAGAGATCGGCGAGGTCGAGCCAGCACTCGCCCTTCGGCGCGCGCAAGTTTCCGGTCGACAGCAGCCGGCACAGCCGGCCATAGGCGGCGCGGTCGCGGGGATAGGCGAGCAGGTCGGGCGAGCCATCGCGAAACACCAGCCGCGCGCCCGTCACCACCCGCAGGCCGCCCAGCGCGGCGGCGTTCTCGCGCGCGAACACATGCGCGCGCACGACGCCGGCGAGCGTGTTGCGGTCGGCGATTCCGATTCCCGCCAATCCCAGTTCGGCGGCGCGCGCGACCATTTCCTCGGGGTGCGAGGCCCCGCGCAGGAACGAGTAATTGGTCGCCGCGCCGAGTTCGGCGTAGCGGACGCTGAGGCGGATCATGCGTTTCGCTCAGGCCGCGACATGGCCCCTCTCGCTCGGAAGTGAGCGAGAACATATCTAGAACAAATGCGGCTCCGAACTCAAGCGCCGCGTGGCGCTACCCGCGCCGCCAGCCCGCCGCCGCCTCCGCGATCGAGCGCGCGCCGAAGGCGATGAAGATCACGCCGACCACCCGCGTCACGATTAGCCCGTGCGACAGGAAAAACCGCCTGACCGGCGCGAGGCCGGCGGCGAACACCAGCGTCGCGTCGGCGGCGAGAAAGCCGAGGAACGCCGCCCCCATCAGCCGCGGCGCGTCGGCCAGACTCAACCGGTCGACATAGGGCGCGACGATGGCCGAAAACATCGCCAGCGCCACCGGATAGGCCTTTGGGTTGGTCAGCCCGAACGCCATGCCGGTCAGCAACGGCCGCTCCGCGCCGATCGCGCGCGGCGGCGCGTCACGCTTGGTCATCACCGCCTTGGCGCCGAGATAGATCAGATAAAGGCCGCAGCCGAAGCCGAGAACCTGAAACAGCCGGCCGCCGAGCTGGTTCGCCCCGACGATCGCCGTCACCGCCAGCGCGCCCCAGGTCACGTCGCCGACGAGATGGCCGCAGACGAACAGCGCGCCGGGCTTTCGCCCCTTGGACGCGGCCAGCGTGAACAAAGCGAGAAACGCCGGCCCCGGCGAAATCACGTAGAGATAGGCGGCAAGCCCGCTCGCCAGCAGAATATGAATGTCGTTCAATGCAGATCGCCCAATCGTTTGAGTTCGTACAGCATCGCCTGCGCCTCGCGCGGCGATAATGCGTCGGGGTCGAGCGCCGCCAGCGCCTCCCGCAGGGAATCGCGCGCCGGCTCAGGGTCGGGCGCGACATGGGAGAACAGCGGCAGCGCGCGTGGCCCGCCCGCCCCTTCCAGTTCCCCCAGCAGCGCCTTGGCGCGCTTGACGACGGCGGCCGGCAGACCGGCGAGCCGCGCCACCTGGATGCCGTAGGAGCGATCCGCCGCGCCCGGCGCGACCTCGTGCAGGAACACCAGCTGGCCGCGATGCTCGCGCACCCGCATGGTGAGATTGGTCAGCCGCGGCATGGTCTCGGCCAGTTGCGTCAGCTCGTGGAAATGGGTGGCGAACAGGGTGCGGCAGCGGTTGACATCGTTCAGCCGCTCGACGCAGGCCTGCGCGATCGACAGGCCGTCATAGGTCGCCGTGCCGCGCCCGATCTCGTCGAGGATGACGAGGCTGCGCTCGCTCGCCTGATTGAGGATCGCCGCCGTCTCGACCATCTCGACCATGAAGGTCGAGCGGCCGCGCGCGAGATCGTCGGCCGCGCCGACGCGGGAAAACAGCCGGTCGACCACGCCGATGCGCGCAAGCCTCGCCGGCACGTAGGAGCCCATCTGCGCCAGCGCCGCGATCAGCGCGTTCTGGCGCAGATAGGTCGATTTGCCCGCCATGTTGGGGCCGGTGACGACCGCGATCCGGCCGCCCTCGCCGCTCGCGCCGGAAAGCTCGCAATCGTTGGCGACGAACGGCTCGCCGCGCTCGCTCAGCGCCGCCTCGACCACGGGATGGCGGCCGCCCTCGATGGCGAAGCGCAGCGAGGCGTCGACGTCGGGCCGCGTCCAGTCGCGCTTGACCGCGAGTTCGGCCAAAGCGGCGGCGACGTCGAGTTCGGCCAGCGCGCCGCCGATCTCGCGCAAGGTTTCGGAGGCCGCCAGCGCCGCCCGTTTCAGCGTCTCGAAAATCTCTAGCTCCAGCCGCACGGCCTGACCGGCGGCGGCGGCGATGCGGCCGTCCAGTTCGATCAGCGCCTGGGTGGTGAAGCGCATCGCCCCCTGCATGGTCTGGCGATGGATGAAGGTTTCGACATGCGGGGCTTTGAGCAGCGCCTCGCCCGCCGCCTGCGGCGTCTCGATGTAGAAGCCGAGAAAATTGTTGTGCTTGATCTTGAGTTGCCTCGCCCCCGTCGCCTCGGCGTAGCGCGCCTGCATTTCGGCGATCACGCGCCGGCTGTCGTCGCGCAATTGGCGCGCTTCGTCGAGGTCGCCGCCATAGCCGGCGCGCACGAAGCCGCCGTCGCGCTTGTCGAGCGGCAGTTCCTCGGCCAGCGCCGCCGCGATCGCATCGCCGAGCGGCCCGCGCGCGCGCGCCAGCGCGCCATAGGCGCGCGTCACCTCCGCCGGCGTCTCGCCCGCCGTTTC
>JAGWRL010000074.1 GCA_028876585.1 Pseudomonadota bacterium
AGCGCGAAATAAGCCACGAGGCACGCGGCGCCGACCCCTCGCGAGATCGGCAGGCCCATCGGCGCCGCATGCGTCGCGCCGGCGCGGCAGACAATGAGGCCAGCGACGCCGCCGCTGAGGATGGCGGCGACCTGTCCGAGCGAGCCGCCGAGGAGCAGGAGGACGATCATCGCCGCGACGGCGATGGTCGCCCTGGGCCGATCCGGGCAAAGGCTCCGCGCCATGCCGAGCACCGCTTGCGCGACGATCGCGACGGCGACGAGCTTGAGACCGTGCAGCAGGCCCGCGCCCCAGGCCGTGTCGGCGAAGCTGCCGGCGCCATAGGCGAACGCCAGCAAAAGCAGCGCCGAGGGCAGCGTGAAGCCCAGCCAGGCCGCGAGGCCGCCGGCATAGCCGCCGCGCATGAGTCCGATGGCGAAGCCGGCCTGGCTTGAGGCGGGGCCCGGCAGAAACTGCGCGAGCGCGACGAGATCGACAAAATTGCTTTCCGTCAGCCAGCGCCGCCGCTCGACGAACTCGGCGCGGAAATACCCCAGATGCGCGATGGGGCCGCCGAACGAGGTGACGCCGAGCTTCGTGAACACGGCGAGGATTTCGAGGAAGCCTGAGCGCTGCTCGGCCCGGGCCGCCGCGACCGTCATCGCGCGGCCTCGCAAGCGCGAAGCTCGCCGGCGGGCGCCGCGCCCAGCGACCCTCGACCCGCCCCGGCGATCAGCAAGCCGGCGCGCGCTTCGCGCTGAGCGCTCCAGAAGCCAACCCGCTTCACGTCGGCGGCGGGATGGAAGGGTCCGACGTCGCGGCTGTGTGAATTCCGGCGTCCTCCGGCCGGGGATTCCGATTTGAAGGCGGCCACCATTCCGATCCGATCCCCGCCACCGTTCCGGGTTGAATCCGGGCGCCTGGACGGCCTCAATGTTTGCTCCGCGTGGATCAGCAACCGCGGCGCACCCCAGCCGTCCTAGCGAATGGGGACGTCCGCGAAGCGGCAACTTAGCATGCGGCAATTGCTACATCTATCGCGGCTTCGCCACGGCGGCGTCAACGCGCGGGAAATCGGGCGGTCATGGCGCGACGGCGTCGCATCATGCCGTCGCAGTTCTTCCGGTCGCCGGCGCCAGCCTCGCTGCGCCCGCTTCGCCGACCGCTGCTCGTCCTCGCGACGGACCAAGACATCGACCGGCGCGATCTTGGCGCCTTCAGGCAGGCTCGGCAGGAGCGCCGCCATGCGCTGTTTGATGCTGTCGATCACGTCGCGCGCATCGGCGCCGGAGAGATGCAAGGCGATGCCGTTCGCGACCTCGTCCTCGCCATTCAGCTCAGTGACGCTGCGGCGCTCGTCCGGGCCCAACTCGCTGCGGGCGGCGTCCTTGAGAAGGGCGGGCGCGTCGCCCACGGCCATCAGTTGAGATCTGCGCGCCAAACCGGCGGCGCGCGAGAAATGCGGGGTTTGGCGGTCGCGGCGGGCGGGTGAAGGGTCGGATTTTCCCTCGGGCGAGGATCGATCTTTTTGCCCGGCTCTCACGTCACCGATCGCCAACAGAGGCTCTTCATGAGATTTCGAAAGTCGAACCCGGCGGCTCTCGCCGGGGCCAAAGCCGGTTTCAGTCCCGCCACCGCCTATCGGCTCGATAAGGATCCTCGGCTCCCTACTCAAAAGCAGACGCCGCGCGGTCGTCGCCGGGCCGATCCTCTCGCCGATGTCTGGGTTGACGAAGTCGTGGCGATGCTGGAGGCGGCGCGCGCGACTTCGCCGATCTGGCCGCGTGGCGAGGTTTCGTCGATGAAATCGTCGGTCGCCACGACGCCCGCAACGGCAAGCGCATCGATCTCGAACGCGCGGCGCTCAAAGCCCTGCCGACGCGCAAGAGCGCCGATTACGAGGAGGTCTCGGCCTTCGTCACCTCGTCCAGCGCGTTCACGCTGCGCAAGATGTTCTACGCCGTTCCCTCCCGGCTCATCGGCCATCTCAAGGACAAACGCTTCGCATGTGTCCTGGGCTTGCGGGTTCGTCTGCGTGACGACCGGCTCGAATGCTTTCAGGGCTCGACGCATCTGATCACCTTGCGACGCGGCCGCGCCGGGCCCAACGGCAAGCATGGCCATGTCGTCGACTATCGGCATGTGATCCATTCGTTGCGCCGCAAGCCGATGGCGCTGCTCAAACTGGTTTATCGCGACCAGCTGTTTGCGCGGCGGGCCTATGCCGGAGCCTTCGAGGCGCTGTTGGCGCAGCACGGCGAAAAGCGCGCCTGTCAGGCGTCAAGCTCGTCTGGGTTGCGCTCGCCGCGACGGCCGACAAAGAGGGCTGGCCCGCCGCCCGCTTCCTCGCCGCGCTGGCCGCCGGCGACGCCTGGCTGGATAAGGGCGCCAATCTTTTGTGTTTCGGGCCGCCCGGCGCGGGAAAATCGCATCTGGCCGCAGCGCTTGGCCTCGCCTTGGTCGAAAACGGGCGCCGCGCGCTGTTCGCCAGAACCACCGACCTCGTTCAAAAGCTCCAGATCGCGCGGCGCGGCCTCGTACTCGAAGCGGCGACCGCCAAGCTCGACAAATATCGCCTCCTGATTCTCGACGACATCGCCTATGTCACCAAGGACCAGGCTGAAACGAGCGTCCTCTTCGAGCTGATCAGCGCCCGATGCGAAACGCGCTCCCTGATGATCACCGCCAACCAGCCTTTCGGCGAATGGGGCAAGATAGTTCCCGATCAGGCTATGACGCTCGCCGCCATCGACCGCCTCGTTCATCACTCGACTGTGCTCGAAATGAACGTCGACAGCTACCGCCGGCGTGAAGCCATCGATAAAGCTCGCGGCGCCCGACGACCGCCGTCGAAAGCGACCATCAAAACCTCGTCCTGATTGTCGCGCCGCGACAATCATGCCTCCGCCGCGGCCACAACCTATCGTCCTGATCGTCGCGCAGCTCACACCTTGATCGTCGCGCTACAGCTGACGCCAAAGCCGAAAGCTGCACGAAGACGCGCAAGCTCGAGTCAGCAGCTTGAATTCTGTCCGGCCCCAGGGGGCCGCTCCAAAAACGGTTCGGGTTTGGACGCGATTTTGCACGCGAAATGATCGAGAAGCGCCTTCAGACGCGATTTTCGTCCAAAATGGCGAAGGCGAAGCTCATGGCTGCTTTCCCTCCCCAATCCATCATCGGCGCCGCGGAGAAGCGGCGGCCGGGCGGGCGGTGTGTGATGATCAGCGGAACGGCGGTTCGTCGAAAGAGCGCAGTTTGCGCGAATGCAGCGCCGCGTCGCTGCGCTGGAGCAGTTGCAGCGCGGCGATTCCGATGCGCAGATGCTCGCCGATCGCGCGCTCGTAGAAGGCGTTGGCGGCGCCGGGCAGCTTGATCTCGCCGTGCAGCGGCTTGTCGGAGATGCACAACATCGTGCCGTAGGGCACGCGCATGCGGAACCCCTGCGTGGCGATGGTGGCCGATTCCATGTCGACCGCGATCGCGCGCGACAGGTTGAAGCGGCGCCGCTCCTGCGTCCAGCGCAATTCCCAGTTGCGGTCGTCGTAGGTGACGACGGTGCCGGTGCGCACGCGCCGCTTCAGCGCCTCGCCGCGGTCGCCGGTGACGTTGGCGACCGCCTCCTGCAACGCGACCTGCACTTCCGCCAGCGCCGGGATCGGCACGTCGGGCGGCACCGCCTCGTCGAGGATGTGATCCTGCCGGAGATAGGCGTGCGCGAGCACGTAATCGCCGATCATCTGGCTCTGCCGCAGACCGGCGCAATGGCCGACCATCAACCAGCAATGCGGCCGCAGCACCGCGATGTGGTCGGTGATGTTCTTCGCATTGGCCGGTCCGACGCCGATATTGACCAGGCTGACGCCGCGCCCATCCTTGCGCACCAGATGATAGGCCGGCATCTGGAAGCGGTGCCAGACGACGCCGGCGAGCTTGGCCTCCGCCTCCTCGGGCGAGGCGGACGCGTCGATTTCGACATTGCCCGGCAGCACCAGTTTCGCCACGCCCTCGTCGGCGCGCAACTGCTCCAGGCCCCAGCGCACGAACTGATCGACATAGCGGTGATAGTTGGTCAGCAGCACCCAGGGCTGCATCGCGCGCCAGTCCGAGCCGGTGTAATGCACCAGCCGGCGCAACGAGTAATCCACCCGCGCCGCGTCGTACAAGGCCAGCGGGCGCTCGACGCCGGGGCGGATGTCGATATGCCCGTCGGCGATCTCGTCGCCGATCACCGCCAGCGACGGGGTGGGGAAAAAGCGCGCGAGATCGGCGGCCGTGGCGCCGCCACGGCCGAGTTCGTCGCCGCTCTCGAACACGTAGGGATAGGCGATCTCCTGCGCGCCGACGCCGACCTCGATTTGGGCCCCGAACTCCTCGACCAGCGGCTCCAGCTGTTCGAGCAGATAGGCGCGGAACTCGGCCGGCTGCGTCACCGTGGTTGAGTAGACGCCGGGGGCGGAGAATTTGGCGAAGGCGCGCGCGTTGCTGGGCGGCGCGCCTTCGGGCCGGTAGGTCACGCTCAGGCGCGGGTAGCGGAACGTCTCGCGCTCCGCCTCGGACGGCGGCGCCCCGGTGCGCAGGAACCGCTCGACCGAAGCGCGCAACGCGGCGACCGCCGCGTCGTAGCGCAGCACGAGCTGATCGACGGCCTCAGCCGGGGTCAGGCCAACGGCGGCGGCGCCTTTCACGGCGATCTCCTCAAGCTTTTGCGGCGATACAGGCGATCTCGACCGCGTATTTCGGCGCGGCCAGTTTCGCCTCGACGGTGGCGCGCGCGGGGGTGTGGCCCTTGACGACCCAACCGTCCCACACCGCGTTCATCTCGGCGAAGGTCGCGATGTCGGGCAGATAGATCGTCGCCGACAGGATCCGCGTCTTGTCGGAGCCGGCCTCGGCCAGCAGCGCGTCGATGATCCCCAAGATTTCCTTGGTCTGCTCGGCGACGCTGCCGCCAGCGGCTTTGTCGGCGACCTGGCCGGCGAGATAGATGGTGTGGCCGTGGACGACGGCGGCCGACATGCGCGGCCCGACGCCGATGCGATGGATGGACATGGGTTTCGCCTCTCAGATCAGGGTCAGGCCCGGGGGCTGGCCGAGGAAATCGCGCTTGCCGATATCGACGCCGGCCTGGCGCAAGAGATCATAGGCCGTGGTCAGGTGGAAATAATAGTTCGGCAGCACGTAATGCACGAGATAGTCGCGCCCGATCATCCGCGCCTTGTTGGGGCCGAGCGGAAACACGATCTCCCGCTCCGCGCCCGCTTCGACCGCCGACCGGTCGGCCGCGCCGATGAAGGCGAGCGTCTTTTCGATCCGCCCCTTCAGATCGTCGAGCGTCGTCTCATTGTCCTCGTAGCGCGGCGGCTCGATGGCGGCGAGCCGGGCCGTGCTGTTCTTGGCCTGATCGCAGAAGATCTGCACCTGACGCGGGAACGCGAGCATGTTGGGGCGCAGCCGCAGCGTCGCATAGACGGCGGGATCGAATTTGGCCGCCTCGGCATGGGCGGCCGCCTTGGCGAGAATGGCGAGAAACGGCGTCATCGTCGCCTGGAAGGCGCCGACGCTGGCTTGATGGAGCGATAGGGACAAGGACGTCTCCGAAAATGGGCCGCGCCTGTGGGCGGGGGTTCGCGCTAATGGCACAGATGGGGCGGCGAACACAACTTCGCTTCGCCCGCGAAGAAAGGGCTTCCCCGCCGTGCCGCCCCGGTTATGTTGAACCTTCTGCATCGCAACGGGGAATCGCATGGGCGCGTGGGGGCCGTATGTCTGGGAATGGGGCTCGATCCTGATCCGCTGGCTGCATGTGACGGCGGCGATCGCCTGGATCGGCGGCTCGTTCTTCTTCATGCATCTCGACGCGTCCTTGCGCAAACGCCCCGGCATGGCCAACGGCGTGGCCGGCGTCTCGTGGCAGGTGCATGGCGGCGGCTTCTACGAGATGAGCAAATATACGCTGAGCCCGCCGTCGCTGCCTGACGATCTGATCTGGCACAAGTGGCAATCCTACTGGACCTGGATGTCCGGCTTCGTCCTGCTGTGCTGGGTCTATTACGGCCAGTCGAGCTTCTTCCTGATCGACCCGGCGGTGTTGAACCTGTCCCCCCTGGCCGCGGCGGCGATCGGCGTGGTCTCGCTGGCGCTCGGCTGGGTGGTCTACGATCTCATCTGCAAATCGCCGCTGGCCAGGAATGACGTCACGCTGGGCGCGGCGGGATTCGGCTATGTCGTGCTGACCTCCTATGTCTATTCGCTGCTGTTCTCGCCGCGCGGCGCGCTGATCCACACCGGCGCGCTGATGGCGACGATGATGACGGCCAATGTGTTTCTGGTCATCATGCCCAATCAGCGCAAAGCGATCGCCCGCCTGCTGGCCGGCGAACAGCCCGATCCGAAATGGGGCAAGCAGGCCAAGCAACGCTCGACGCACAACAATTACATCACGCTGCCCGTGCTGTTCATGATGCTGTCGAACCATTATCCCGCGCTCTACGCCAATTCGCGCACGATTCCGGCGCTGACGACCTGCGTGATCGTGGCCGGCGCGCTGATCCGCTATTTCTACAACAACTGGCACGCCGATCATGCCCACCCGCCCTGGTGGGCGTGGCTGGCGGCGGCGATCGCGCTGTGGGGCGCGTTCTGGATCGCCACCGCCGGCTCGCCCGGCGTGCAGCCCGTTCTCGGCCTGGCGCCGCCGGCCGTGCGCGCGGCCGCCGCCGAAGCGCCACAGGCGCCGGCCGAGGCGGTCGAGGTGGTCACGACGCGCTGCGCCATGTGCCATGCGCCGGAGCCGGCCTGGGAGGGCCTCGGCGAGCCGCCGAAGGGGGTGTTGCTCGATACGCCGGAGCATATCGCGAGGTTCGCGCCGGCGATCCGCATGCAGGCGGTGCTGACCCACGCCATGCCACCCAACAACCTGACGGAGATGACGCCGAAGGAGCGGGCCGTGCTGGCGCGCTGGCTCGGCGTCGCGACGGTGAACTGAGAGGCCGCCATGGAATTCGACCCCGCCGCCGCCGCCCGCATGATGACGCGGCTCGACGATTTCGCCGCCTTCACCGACGAGCCGGGCCGGCTGACCCGGCTCTACCTCTCAGCCTCCTACCGGCGCGCGTGCGAGCAATTCGCCGCCTGGGCGCGCGCGGCGGGGATGAGCGCCGCGATCGACGCCGTCGGCAATGTGCGCGCCCGCTACGAGGGCAGGGCGGCGCACGCCCCGGCGCTGATGATCGGCTCGCATATCGACACGGTGCGCGACGCCGGCCGCTTCGACGGCAACCTGGGCGCGCTGGCGGCGCTCGGCGTCGTCGAGCAACTCCATGAGCAGGGCGTCCGGCTCGATCACGCCATCGAGGTCGTCGCCTTCGGCGACGAGGAGGGCGTGCGCTTCTCCGCCGCGATGACCGGCTCGCGCGCGCTCAGTGGGCGGTTGGGCGCGGAAGCGATGGCGGCGAAGGACAAGCAGGGCGTCACGCTGGCCGAGGCGCTGCGCGCTTTCGGCAGCGATCCCGAGGGCGCCTACGCCTGTCGCGCGCAAAATGTGGCGGCGTTCGTCGAGTTGCACATCGAGCAGGGGCCGGTGCTGGAGGCCCGGGGCCTGGCGCTCGGCGTCGTCAGCGCGATCAACGGCGCGACGCGGCGGCTGGCGACCGTCAGGGGCCATGCCGGCCATGCCGGCACGGTGCCGATGGACATGCGCCGCGACGCGGCGACGGCGGCGGCCGAAATGATCCTCGCCGTCGAGGCGCGGGCGCGGGCCGAGGCGGATCTGGTGGCGACGGTCGGCCGCCTGGAAGCCGAACCCGGCGCGATCAACGTGATCCCCGGACTGGCGCGGTTCTCGCTCGACGTGCGCGCGCCGCGCGACGAGCAGCGCCGGCGCGCGGTCGACGACATCCAGGCGGCGTGCGCGGCGATCGCGCAGCGGCGCCATGTGGAGGCGAGTTTCGCGCCGATGCATGAGGCGCCGGCCTATGTCTGCGACGCGGGCGTCGTCGCGGGTTTCGACCGCGCGCTGGCGGCGCTCGGCCAGCCGACGTTCCACTTGCCCTCCGGCGCGGGCCACGACACGATGGTGATGGGCGGCGTCGTTCCCTCGGGCATGTTGTTCGTGCGCTGCAAGGGCGGGATCAGCCACAATCCCGCGGAATCGATCACGCCCGAGGATGGCGCGCTGGCCCTGGCGGCGCTGACGCGGTTCGCGGTGGAATTCCGCGCCTGACACGGCAATTCGCACCATCGAGCCGGAGCGCGCCGTTTTCGCGTCCCGTAAAAAAACCTCGTTCGATCAATAATCCGCGACAGGAGCGCGTACGGCGGCGGATCGGTTTGACGGGAACAAATCCGCCCCTGCATAGTATTTTCACTCACAGGAGGAGCACACAATGCTCAATTCAATCGCAAAGCGCATCGCTGCTACACTGGTTTGCGGCGCCATGGCATTCGGCGGGTTGGCGATGTCTCCCGCCTGGGCCGGCATGCATCATGGCGGCGGCGGTCACGGCGGCGGTGGTCACGGCGGCGGCTTCCATGGCGGCGGAATGCACGGCGGCGGCTACCACGGCGGCCGGGGCGGGTATGGCCATTACGGCCACGGCTATCGCGGCTATCGCCACGGTTATGGCTATGGCGGCGGCTACGGTGGCGGCTATGGCTATGGCGGCGGTTACGGCTATGGCGGCTATGGCTACGGCGGTCCGTACTATGGCTACGGCGAACCCTATTATGGCTATGGCTATCCCGGTTGCGTGCCGATCCTGGGGCTGGTCACCGGCAATTTCTGCTACTGAGCCAGGCTGAACGCGGCCGGGACGGGATCGCCCTCCGCGGTCACGAGACCGCGGGCGGCGGCGCGTCAGCCGCTCAATCCGCCCGCCAGCGTCGGGATCTCCAGCGGCCTGAAGCCGTAATGGCGGATCCAGCGCAGGTCGCCGTCGAACAGGTCGCGCAGGTCCGGCAGGCCGTATTTGAGCATGGCGATGCGGTCGAGGCCCATGCCCCAGGCAAAGCCCTGATATTCGTCGGGGTCGATGCCGCAATTTCTCAGCACATTGGCGTGCACCATGCCGCAGCCCAGAATCTCCAGCCAGTCCTCGCCTTCGCCGAAGCGGATTTCGCCCCCCTGACGGCGGCACTGGATGTCGACCTCGACCGAGGGCGAGGTGAAGGGGAAGAAACTTGGCCGGAAGCGCATCTTGACGTCGCGCACCTCGAAGAACGCCTTGCAGAATTCCTCCAGCAGCCATTTCAGGTTGCCAAGGTTGGCGGACTTGTCGATCACCAGCCCCTCGACCTGATGGAACTGCGGCGTATGGGTCTGGTCGAAATCGGTGCGGTAGGTGCGGCCCGGACAGATCACCCGGATCGGCGGCTTCTGCGTCAGCATGGTGCGCACCTGCACCGGGCTGGTGTGGGTGCGCAGCAGCTTGCGCTCGCCGTTGGCGTCGGGCGCGAAGAAGAACGTGTCGTGCATTTCGCGCGCGGGGTGGCCGGGCGGGAAGTTCAGTCTGGTGAAATTGTAATCGTCGGACTCGATGTCCGGCCCCTCGGCGACGGCGAAGCCCATGTCGGCGAAGATCGCAGTCACCTCGTCGAACACCTGGGAGATCGGGTGGATGCGGCCGGTCTCGATCCCCGCGGGGCGGACGGGAAGCGTCACGTCGAGGCTTTGCGCCTTCAACCGCGCTTCGAGCGCGGCCGCCTTCAAGAGCGCGCGACGCTGGCCGAGCGCCTCGCCCACCTCGTCCTTCAGCGCGTTGATCGCCGCGCCGGCGCCGCGTCGCTCGTCCGGCGACATCTTGCCGAGCGTCGCCAGCAGCGCCGAGATCGAGCCTTTCTTGCCAAGCGCCGCGACGCGCACGCCTTCCAGCGCCGCCTCGTCCGGCGCGGCGGCGATGGCGGCCAGAATTTCGTCACGCATGGCGGAATGGTCGGACATGGCTCGCTTGAGGTGCTGACGCGACTAAAGCTCTGCGGCCCGCCGTCCCCTCCCCCCTTGTGGGGGAGGGATAGGGAGGGGGGCGCCTCCGAGTGGGGCGCCTCCGGTCGCAGCCTTACGCTGCTTTGGGCAGGTGGCCCTTGGCCTTCTCGACGATGGCGGCGAAGGCCGCCGGCTCGGTGATGGCGAGGTCGGACAACACCTTGCGATCCACTTCGATCCCGGCGCTGATCAGGCCGGAAATGAAGCGCGAATAGGTCAGGCCGTGCTCACGCACCGCCGCGTTGATGCGCTGAATCCACAGGGCGCGGAACTCGCGCTTGCGATTCTTGCGGTCGCGGTAGGCGTATTGCAGCGACTTGTCGACCGCGGCCTTGGCGGCGCGGATGGTGTTCTTGCGGCGGCCGAAGAAGCCTTTGGCGGCCTTGAGGACTTTTTTGTGTTTGGCGTGGGCGGTTACGCCGCGTTTGACGCGAGCCATGGTTCAAAACTCCGGGAAAAAGGGGTCAGCCGTTCGGCAGGAAGTACTTCTTGACGTTGTCGCCGTCGGTCTTGAACAGCACATTGGTGCCACGCAGATTGCGGATCTGCTTGGTGGTGCGCTTGATCATGCCGTGGCGCTTGCCTGCGTGGGCGTAGACGACCTTGCCG
>JAGWRL010000075.1 GCA_028876585.1 Pseudomonadota bacterium
CGGTTTGCGCCAGCGCCGGGGCGGCCGTCAAGGCGGCCGCCAGCGCGGCCCAGGCCCATGAATTGCGCGACGACACCCGAAAACCCACCCCTCGCGCCGCTATGCGCCGCAGCGTCGTCCCCTGGGTTAGGCGGTCATGGTTAACGCCGCGCTAATTCGCCATTCGCGCGCCGCGATGTTAGAGCGGCGCGATGAGCTATGATCCTTCCAAGGCGGTCCCGGCGGCGCGGCGCGCGATCGCCATCGAGCGCACCGGCCTGCTGGCGCTGGAGGAGGCGCTGAGCCTGCCCGGCGAAGATTCGCTGGCGGCGGAATTGTCGCGCGCGGTCGAGACGCTGCTCGCCGCGCCCGGCCGCGTCATCGTCACCGGCATCGGCAAGAGCGGCCATATCGCGCGCAAGATCGCGGCGACGCTGGCCTCCACCGGCCAGCCCGCCGCCTTCGTGCATCCGGCGGAGGCGAGCCACGGCGATCTCGGCATGGTGCAGAACGGCGACGTCGTGCTGGCGTTGTCATGGTCGGGCGAGAGCGTCGAACTGGCGGCGATCCTCACCTACGCCAAGCGGTTCAAGATCCCGCTGATCGCGCTCACCTCGCAGCGCGACAGCACGCTCGGCCGCCAGGCTGACATCCTGCTCTGCCTGCCGGTGGCGCAGGAGGCTTGCCCCAACGGGCTCGCGCCGACCACCTCGACCACGATGCAACTGGCGCTCGGCGACGCGCTGGCGATGGCGCTGCTGGAGGCCAAGGGCTTCACCGCGCGCGATTTCCGCGACCTGCACCCCGGCGGCAAACTCGGCGCGAAACTCGCCTTCGTGCGCGACATCATGCACCGGGGCGCCGCCATTCCGCGCATCGAGGTCGGCGCGCCGCTGGCGCAGGCGATCGTCGAGATGACCTCGAAGGGGTTTGGCTGCGTCGGCGTGTTTTTCGCCGACGGGACGCTGGCGGGTCTGATCACCGACGGCGACCTGCGCCGCCATTTGCGCCGCGACCTCGGGCTCGACACGCCGGTCGAATCGGTGATGACGAAGCACCCCAGGGTGATCGGACCCGACGCGCTGGTGGCGGAGGCGCTGGAGGTGATCAGCCACAAGATCTCGAATCTGCTGGTGGTGGAGGGCGGCGAAGTGGTCGGAATCGTGCATTTCCACGATCTGCTGCGGCTCGGCGCCGCCTGAAGCGAGGGAAGGTTGCGCTTCCCTCGAGCCTGTGGCAAAAGCCGCCGCGTTGAAGGGCTGCCGTAGCTCAGTGGTAGAGCACTCCCTTGGTAAGGGAGAGGTCGAGAGTTCAATCCTCTCTGGCAGCACCATCATTTCAGCTTAGCGCGTCACGCCCTCAGCCCGTCACGCCCAAGGCGCGCGCCGTGGCGTTGATCGCCTCCCAGACCTCTTCCGGCAGCGGCACGCCGTTGGCCCGCCTTTGCGCGCGCGCTCGCCGTTCCGGCTCGCCGGGCGTCAGGATTTCCTGGCCGGGGATCGGCTTGGCTTGGGAAAACCATTGCAGATATCGCGCCATGTCGGCGTCGAAGACGTGGCCCGGATCGACCCGCTTGGGATCGATGTAGAGCGAGAACATGCCGTTGGCGAAGCGGCGGTCCGGTTCGGTCGCGCCGTTGCCGGTCAAAGAACCGCCGAGCAGCTCGCAAATCAGCGCCAGCCCGGAACCTTTATGTTCGCCGAAGGCGCGGATCGCGCCCACCCCATGCAGATGATCGCCCGGATTGTCGGCCGTCAGCGGCCCGTAGAGCAGGCTCGGATCGCCGGAAAGGGCGCCGTCCGGGCCGATCAGCGCGTCCGGCGGCAAAGGCTTGCCGCCCTGGCTGGCGACCCGGACCTTGCCTTCGGCGACCAGCGAGGTGGCGAAATCGAGGATCAGCGCCGGCGCGCCTTCGCGCGGCAGGCCGGCGCAGAACGGCGCGGTGGACAGCCGCCGTTCGAGCCCGCCGAACGGGGCGACCAGGATCGAGCCGGCCGCATTGACGAAATGGATCGAGATCAGGTCAACCGCGGCGGCCCGCTCCGCCCATTCCCCGACGCGGCCGATGTGACCGGAATTACGCAGCGACACCGCGCCCAAGCCCAGCGCGCGGGCCTTTTCGACGCCGATGTCGACCGCCTTGGGGGCCATGATCTGGCCATAGCCGAAGCGGCCGTCGAGCACCGCGAAAGCCGGCGTGTCGATCACGCTCGCCGGCGTCTGGTTGGGGATCAGTTCGCCGGTCTTGACCCAGTTGACATAGCGCGGCACGCGGATGACGCCGTGACTGTCGTGGCCGGTGAGGTTGGAATCGACCAGCGACGCGGCGACCGCTTGCGCCTCCTCAGGCGAACTACCGGCGCTGGCGAAGATTCGGGCGCAGTAATGGGTGAGGTCATCGGCGGGAATATGCAGGGTCATGTCGTCGCCTTCGTCTGGGCGCCGCCGAGGTAGGCGTCGCGGATGCTTTCGTTGCTCCACAGCGTCGCCGGATCGCCGCCGAGAACCAGCCGGCCGGTCTCCAGCACATAGCCCCAGCTCGCGACCTTCAACGCCATATTGGCGTTCTGCTCGACCAGCAACACCGTCGTGCCGCGCTTCTGGATGTCGGCGATGATGCGGAACACCGCCTGCACGATCACTGGCGCCAGACCGAGCGAAGGCTCGTCGAGCAGCAGCAGGCGCGGCTTCGCCATCAGACCGCGCGCGATCGCGACCATTTGCTGCTGGCCGCCCGACAGTGTCCAACCCAGCGCGTCGGCGAAGCCGGCGATGTCGGGAAACAGACCGAACATCTCGTCGGCCTCGCGCCGGATCGCGGCGCTGGCGGCGCTGCGGTTGGAGGCGCCGAGCATGATGTTTTCGCGCACGCTGAGGCCGGGAAAAATCCGCCGGCCCTCGGGCACATGCGCCACGCCCATGCGCACGATCGCGCGCGGGCTGAGGCCGGCCAGCGATTCGCCATCGAGCCGGATCGTCCCCGAGCGCGGCGGCGCGAGGCCGGAAATGGCGCGCAGCGTTGTCGATTTGCCGGCGCCGTTCGAGCCGAGCAACGCGACGACCGCGCCCTCCTCGATCGAAAACGAGACGCCGCGCAAAGCTTCGATCTCGCCGTAGTTGACGCTGATGTCGCTGACTTCGAGCAACGCCATCACGACGCTCCCAGATAGGCGGTGACCACATCGGGTTCGCGCAGCACGTCGGCGGTCGCCCCGTCGGCGATGCGCTTGCCGAAATTGAGCACCGTCAGATGTCGGGCGACGCCGGCGATCAGCGTCATGTCATGGTCGATGATGAGGACGGTCAGGCCCTGCGCGGCGATGCGGTCGAGCAGATCGTGCAGCGCCTTTTTCTCCGTCAGGTTGAGCCCGGCGGCCGGCTCGTCGAGCAGCAGCACGGTGGGATTGGCGGCGAGCGCGCGCGCGATCTCGATCAGGCGCTGGTGTCCGTAGGAAAAACTCGGGATCGGTTGATGCATCCGCTCGTCGAGGCCGACGAAGGCCAAAGCCGAGCGGGCGCGGCGCAGCACCGCCTGCGCGTCGCCGCCGGTCAACCGATTGCCGTCGCGCTCGGCGCCGATGACCACGTTTTCGAGCGCCGACATCGAGCGGAACAGCCGGATGTTCTGGAACGTGCGCGCCAGTCCCGCGACCGTGCGCTTGTGGGCGGGCAGGGCGGTGATGTCGGTCCCGTCGAGCCGGATCGCGCCGCGCGTGGAGCGATAGAGCCCCGTCACCACGTTGAGCGTCGTGGTTTTGCCGCTGCCGTTGGGGCCGATCAGCGCGTGAACCTGACCGCGGCGAACGCGGAATTCGACGCCGTCGACCGCTTTCAGGCCGCCGAAATGCTTGGCGAGATCGTTTATCTCCAGCACGACGTCGGCGCCGGAATCGGCGGGGGCGAGCACGAGCGGCTCGGCGGCCGCGGCGGGCGGGCGCGGCGCGCGGGTGAACAGGCGGCCGATGAACCCCCAGATGCCGTCGGGCATGAAGATGACGATCAGCACCACCGCCGCGCCGTAGATGGCGAGATAAAGGCCGGGCACGCTCTTCAGGAAGCGCAGCCATTCCGGGATCAGGATCAGCAATCCGGTGCCGAGCGCCGAGCCGACCGGCGAGGCGACGCCGCCGAGCAGCGCCATCGTCATCAGCACGATCGAATCGGCGAAGGCGAACTGGTCCGGGCTGATATAGGAAAAGCCGCCCGCGAACAGGCCGCCGCCGAGGCCGCCGAGCGCGGCGCTGAAGGCGAAGGCGGTGAGCTTGACCCTGAACACGTCGACGCCGGCCGCGCTCGCCGCCAGTTCGTTGTCGCGCACCGCGCGCATCGCCCGCCCCAGCCGCGAATCCGCCAGCCGCCAGACGAAATAGCCGCACAGCGCCATCACGCCCAGCGCCAGCGCGAGAAAGGCCCGGCTCGACTCGAAGCCCGCCGGGCGGCCGATCGAACCGACGCCGTCCGGCCCGTGCGTGAAGCCGATCGCGTTGATCAGCACGACGGTCAGGATCTGCTGAAACGAGATCGTGACCATCGCCAGATAATGACCGCCGAGCCGCAGGGTCGAAAGCCCGAGCGCGGCGCCCGCCGCCGCGGCCAGCGCCACGCCGAGGGCGAGGCAGAGCCAGAAGGTCAGGTGATAATCGACGGTGCCGAGCGCCACCGCATAGGCGCCGACGGCGAAGAACGCGGCCTGCGCCAGATTGATCTGGCCGCACAGGCCAAGCACGATCGACAGTCCGAACACCGCGATGGCGTAGGTGGCCGCCTGCATGAGGATGTTGGCGACATAGCCGTCGGTCTTGACCGTCGCGGCGAGCGCGACGGCGACGACGGCGGCGAGCGCCTAGCCGATCTGTCCCACCAACGAGCCGCGCATCACGCCTTCTCCGCCACGCGCTCGCCGAACACGCCCTGCGGCCTGAAGGCGAGAAAGGCGATCAGCACGATGAAAGCGAAGGCGTCCTTGTACGGCACCGAAATATAGGCGGCGCCAAAAGTCTCGACGACGCCGATGGCGAAGCCGCCGATGATCGCGCCGGCGACGTCGCCGAAGCCGCCGATGATCGTCGCCGCGAAAGCCTTGAGCGCGATCGTCGAGCCCATCTGAATCGAGACGAACAGCACCGGCGCGACCAGAATGCCCGCTATGCCGCCGAGCACCGCGCTATAGACGAAGGTGAACATGATCATCAGCGCGACCGGAATGCCGAGCAGGGCGGCCATTTCCTTGTCCTGGCTGGTCGCCTGCAACTTTTTGCCCAGCAACGTGCGCTCGAACAACCAATATTGGAAGATGACCAGCACCAGCGTCACCCCCAGGATCACCAGATACTGGCTGTCGAGAAAAATCGGCCCGAGCTGAAAGCCCTGCGTATCCAACCAGCCGGGCAGCACCTGTGGTTGCGGGCCGTAGAGCGCCAGCACTGTGTTGGAGAGAAAGATCGACGCGCCGATGGTCGAGATCAGCACCGGCAGAAAGCCGCGATTGCGCAAGGGGTAGTAGACGAGCAGGTTGAACACCGCGCCGAGCAGCGCCATCCCGCCGATCGAGATCAGGAACGACAACGCATAGGGCAGGCCGAGATCGACCGAGAACACGACCATCAAATAGGCCGCCACCATCGAGAATTCGCCCTGCGCGAAATTGACCACGCTGGTGGCGCGGAAGATCAGCACGAAGCCGAGCGCGACCAGCGCGTACACCGCCCCGATGCCGAAGCCGGTGAATAGCAGTTGAAGGAAGAATTCCATGTGGGGGCGCTCTTTCACGCAGCCGACCGGCCGCCCGCCGCCGCAGCGGCGCGTTAGCTCTCTCAGTCCGTGAATTCGATGTGTTTGTCGAATACGATTTTGCCCTTTTCGTTGCGCACGATGTTGTAGCCGTGCAACCCGTCGCCGAATTCGTCGAAATTATACTCGCCCTCCGCCCCCTTGTAGCCGCGCGTGGCGAGCATGGCGGCGCGCAGCTTGTCGGGCTCGGTCGAGCCGGCGCGCTTCATCGCGTCGCACAGGACGCCGATCGCGTCATAGGTCCAGGAACTATAGTTGTCGGGCTGCAATTTGGTCGCCGCGGTGTATTCGGTCGCGAACGCCTTCGCCTCGGGGCTGGAGTCGACGGCGTAATCGGCGACGCCGTAGACGCCGTATAGCGCCGCGCCGGCGAGCTTGACGGCGCCGACGTCGATCGCCGAGGGCGAACCGACCCAGGGCAGCGACACGCCGAGTTGTCGCAACTGCCGCGCGAAAATCGCCACGTCGTTGTCAAAGGTGAAATAGGAGCCAATCACGTCGGCGCCGGAGGATTTGATCGCCAGCACCACCGGCGTGAAATCCTGGTTCTGGTTGGGATAGCCCTGATCGAGCGCGACCTTGGCGCCCATCTTGGCCAGCGAGGCCGACAGCGCGTTGAAGCCGCCGGTGCCGAAAGCGTCGGTGGAATGCACGATCGCCCAGTTCTTCTTACCCAAGGTCTCCACGCCATAGGTGGCGATCACGCGGCCTGAATACGAATCGTTGGGGCGGAAGCGGATCAGCCAGGGATTGCCGAGCTTGGTCAATTTGGGATCGGTGCCGCCAAAACAGACCGGCTTGCCGGTCTTGAGAATATCGCCCGCCATCGCATGGTTCTGCGTCGAGCGGATCGAGCCGAGAAAGGCGACGATGTCGGGCTGCGCGGCGAGCTTGGAAAAGGCCAGCACGGCGCCCGGATTGGTGGTCTGGTCGTCTTCGGTCACGAGTTCGACCTGCCGGCCCAACACGCCGCCGGCCTTGTTGACGCGATCGAGCGCGATTTTGGCGCCGGCGAGCGAATATTTTCCGCTATCGGCGGCGGGGCCGGTGACCGGCAGCACCATGCCGATCTTGATGCTGTCGCCCGCCGCGCGGCCCGCGCGCCATAGCGAGGGGGCGGCTGCTGTCGCCGCCAGTCCCCAGTTCAAGGCGCGTCTGCTGATCTTCACGGCGTCCTCCCGATCGTCGCCCCGGCCCGATCGATCGGATTCTCGCGACTTCGGAAACGAAATTGACCCAGCGAGCGCCGCTTGGCAAGTCCATCGCAAGCGCAGGCGCTATTGCCGCATCAGAGATGCGCTCGTATTCGCTTCAACTTTCGGCGAAGCGGCAGCCGACGCGGCCGAGAACGCCGAAATCGGCGCTGACGACGTCGCCGGGCCGAATCTCCATCGGCGTGACGCAGGTGCCGGTGGTCACGATCTGCCCGGCGGCCAGCGGGACGCCGAGCGACGACAATTCGTTGGCGAGCCAGGTCAGCGCGATGCGCGGATCGCCCAGCACATTCGAGCCCAATCCCTCGCGCTCAAGCCGATCGCCAACCCGTCCAACCACGCGATGCGTCGCTAGATCGATCCCTCTCCAAATCTCCGGCGCCTTGGGCCCGAGGGCGAAAAGATGCGCGCAGGCGTTGTCGGCGATGAGCTGCGGCGCTCCTGCGGTGACGAAATCGGCGTAGCGCGAATCCGGAATCTCGATGGCGAGAAACAGATCGGCGACCGCGTCGAGCGTTTCGTCCTGCGAATAGGGCTGTCGGCGCGGCGGCAGATCAACCCGCATGCGAAAGGCGAACTCGGCCTCGACGACCCGCATGCGGTTGGCGCCGAACGGGATCACGTCGCCGTCCGCGTAAACCCTCTCCGCCAGCAAGCGCCCGGCGAGCGGCCCATCGACGCCGATGTGGCGCTGGCCCGCGAGGCTGGTCGCCGCGATCTTCCAACCAAACAGCGGCTTGTCGCTGAGAGCCTCGATCTGCGCCTGGATCAAATAGCCCTCGGCCCGATCGGCCGGCCGCAGTTCGGCGGGCAGCGCGTCGACAACTTCGCCCCGCCGCCAGCAGCGCGCCAGCAATTGCGAAGCGGCCTTCGCGGATGAGAGTTCCATCAACGATTCCCCCGTTCCGAGACATTTCTGTTTGCGAGCTCGCCCACGCCGACGTTTCACACAAATAGCCGAAGCCTCCGGCTGTTGTCCATCTCGATCGTTCTCGGCTGTGAGCCGACGGCGTGCTCCCACCAGCAACCATGGTTGATCGAGCGACGCAGAAATCATCCTGATCGCGTAGCGGCGACGCCGTAACGAGGCCCGGCAGCCGCTGGTTGACCGGTCTATAATCCACTCCCCCCGGCCGCCTCCAGGTGGAGCATTCCCCGACGGTAAACGCCGGGCATTGCCAAGGAATGTGAGATGTGGTCCATTGTCGTAAAAATAGCGCCTTGCTCCATTTGCTGAGTTGAGGCGGGAGGAAACTTGGCGCGATCGACCTGCAACCGAAGGGCGCGACGCCGCCCGTTTCGGGGGCCGATCCGGGCCGGTTGGCGTATGACCGGCCATTAGCGCGGCCGGCGATGCAACGGGAGGAGGCAATATCATGCGCGATCGCGAACGACGTGATTTCAACGCCTGTCTTTCCGCGGAGGTGGACGCGTGGCTGCGCGGCGACCAGACGCGCCGCCATTTCTTGACCAAATTCGCGCTGATGGGCGGCGCGGCGATGCTGCCGGGCCTGGGATACACCGCTTCCGGCTCAAAGGCCTGGGCCGCGGTCGCGGACGTTTCGAAGGTGGAACTCGCCGACAAGACCACGCCGCTCGGGCAGGCGCAGGCGGCCGCGGTCAAGGCTTCGAGCGAAGGGCCGGCGGACGGCTCCGCGTTTCGCGCGGTGCAGGCGGCGCAGAAATATCGGGACAAGGGCGTCACGCTCAATTTGACCTACGAGGCGGGGCTTCAGGCGCTGGAGCCGAAGAATTTCTCTGGACCTCTCTGGCAGGCGCTGACGGGCGTCAACTTCAACGTGGTCGAGTTGCCGCATCCCGACCAATATTCCAAGCCGATCGCCGAACACATCGCCAATTCCGGCGCCTTCGACGTGCTCGACATCGAACCGGCCTGGATCCCCGCGCTGGCCAACGGCGGGGTGATTCAACCCATCGACGATTACATCGACAAGTTCATGAACAAGGCCGACCTCGACGATTATCACCCGCTCTACAAGTCCATTACGCTTTACAAAGGCAAGCGCTGGGGCATGTTCGACGACGGCGACCAGTTCGCGCTCTACTACCGCAAGGACATTTTCGCGGACCCGAAGCTGAACTCGGCCTATCAGGCCAAATTCGGCAAGCCCTTGGGGCTGCCGAAGACGTGGGATGAATATTCGCAAGTCTCGCAATTCATCACTGATCAACTGGCGCCCAACGTCTATGGCTCCGCGCATTTCCGCAAGTTCGGCAGTCCGGGCAATCAGTACAGCTTCCTGCAAGAGTTCCGCGCCAACGGCGGCAAGTTCTTCGACGCCGATATGAAGGCCCAGCTCGCCGGCCCGGCGGGCGTCGCTACGCTCGATCAGATGATCGCGCAGAACGTGGCTTCGTTGCCCGGCAACAACGATCTCGACGCCGTGGCGCAATGGGCGGCCTGGTTGCAGGGCAAGGTGGCGATGATCTTTTCCTGGCCGCCGACGGGGCGCATTTCCTCCAACTACGCCCAGCGCGACAAGGCGATCAACTTCATTCCGCAGTCGAGCATCGCCGACAAGGTCGGCTATGCCGTCATGCCGGGCGGCAACGGCGAGATGGCCTCCGGCTACGTGCGCGCCCTGGCGGCGGGCTCCAACAACGAGGAGGCGGCTTATCTGTTCATGCAGTGGGTGACCGCGCCGCCGCTGTCGCTGGTGCGCACGATGCTGCCTTACACCTTGCGCGATCCCTACCGCATGTCGACCTACAAATCGGCGGAATATCGCGCGCTGTGGCCGACCGCCAAGGATTATCTGAGCAATCTGGCCGAATGCTCCAACAGCGCGGTTGTCGACATGATCATGCCGGGATGGCAGGACTATGCGCTGTCGATCGACCGGATGTGCACCTCCGTTTGGGGCGGCGCGGACCCCAAGACCGCGCTGCAAAAGGCCGCGGCGGAATGGGATATGGCGACGCAACGGCTAGGCGTCGCCGCGCAAAAGGCGGCCTATCAGGAGTTCCTGAAAATCCCCGGCAGCTACGCCGATCATACGATCGAGAAACTCGGCCAATCCGTTCACGTCGAGTGAACCGCCCGCCTTGCGGGTGATGAACCCGCAAGGCGATCCCACAACCACCTCGTCGAGACAATGCGTTTGGCTCAACCGCTAGCCGCACAGACAAGCGCTTCGCCGCCGCGACGGCCGATCGGCGGCGCGTGGTCGGCTTGGGTGGAGCGCCATTTCAAATGGTTGATGATCGCGCCGGCGACGCTGCTGCTGCTGGCGTTCTCGATCTACCCGCTGTTGTTTTCGTTGTGGGTCGCTTTCGTCAATTACGATTTCCAAATTCCGGGCCATGCCTTCGTCGGCCTGCAAAATTTCACCCAGGCGATCGACGATCCGCTCGCATGGTCGGCGCTCGGATTGACGATCGTGCTGGCGTTGGTGGTGGTGGCGATCGAATTCGTGCTCGGGCTCGCGCTGGCGCTGGCGATGCTGGGGACGTTTCGCGGCCGCGGCGTGATCATGTCGATCCTCATCATTCCGCTGTTCATCAGCCCCGTCATCGTCGGCCAGTCCTGGGCGCTGTTCCTGCAACGGCCGTTCGGACCGGCCGATTATCTGCTCGGCGAGTTGCTCAGGCGGCCGGTGTCGATCAGTTGGGTCGGCGAGACGCCATGGGTCTATATCTCGATCGTCGTCGCCGATGTCTGGCAATGGACGCCGTTCATGTTCGTCATCCTGCTGGCGGGGCTGGCGGCGATCCCGCCGCATCTCTACGAGGCGGCCGAACTCGACGGCGTGCCGCCGGTGCAGACCTTCGTCTATCTGACGCTGCCGCAGCTCGCGCCGATCATCGTGCTGGCGCTCACCTTCCGGTTGCTTGACGCGGTCAAGCTGTTCGACGTCATCTTCATGCTGACCGGCGGCGGTCCGGGCACGGCGACCTATACCGCTTCGTTCTATCTCTACCAGATCGGCTTTCAGCAGTTTCATCTGTCGATCGCGACCGCCGGCAGTTGGATGTTCCTCATCCTGCTCGCGCTGGTGATCACGGTGCTGGTGCGCCGGTTGTTGCGCGCGGAGGATGCCTGATGGCGAGGCGCAGTGTTTCGCGGGCGCCGCGGGTGGCGATCGTCGGCTTTTTTGTGCTGTTCGTGCTCGCGCCGCTTTACTGGGTGATCATCACGTCAATCAAGCCCAGCAGCGATTATCTAACCGTCCCGCCGGTCTGGTTTCCGCCCCATCCCACGATCGTGCATTATACGGCGGCGCTGTTTTCCTATCGCGGGTTGCAGGGGCTGATCAACAGCCTGATCGTCTCGTCGGCGGCGACGCTGTTGTCGACGGTGCTCGGCACGATGATGGCCTATAGTCTGGCGCGGTTCAACACGGGCGGGACACATCTGGCCTTCTGGGTGCTGTCGCAGCGGTTTCTGCCGCCGGTGGCGATCGTGCTGCCGATCTTCCTGCTGTTTCGCGCCTGGGGGCTTTACGACACGCGCCTCGGCCTGATCCTCGCTTATGCGTTCATGACTTTGCCGCTGTCGGTGTGGATGATGTACGCCTATTTCCGGCAATTGCCGAAATCGCTTGAGGAGGCGGCGCTCGTCGACGGGCTCAGCCGTTGGCAGGCGTTCTGGATGGTCGCGGTGCCGCTGGCGGCGCCGGGCGTGGCGGCGGCGGCGGTGTTCGTGTTCATCGCGGTGTGGACGGAATTCTTCTTCGCGTTAATCCTGACCAGCCGCTACGCCTTCACGTTGCCGACGATCTTTCGCGCCTTCCTCGGCTTTCAGGGCGCTCAATATGGCGAGGCTTGCGCGCTGGCGACGACCTCGCTCGCGCCCTCGATCGTGCTCGGCATGCTGGTGCAACGCCATCTGGTGCGCGGGTTGACGCTCGGCGCGTTGCGCGGATGATCTTGAGGGAGGCGTGATGGCGACGGTCAAGGTGAGCGCGCTGCACAAACGGTTCGGATCGGTGCACGCGGTTCGCGGCATCGATCTCGATATCCCCGATGGCGAATTCACCGTGTTGGTTGGACCGTCCGGCTGCGGCAAGAGCACGCTGCTGCGCACGATCGCCGGGCTTGAGGAGATCGACGACGGCGCGATCGAGATCGACGGCGAGGTGGTCAACGACATGCGCCCGCGTGATCGCGACGTCGCGATGGTGTTTCAGGACTACGCGCTCTATCCGCATATGAGCGCGTTTGGCAATATTTCGCTCAGCCTGCGGGCGCGCAAGATGGCCAAAGCGGAGATCGAGCGGCGCGTGACGCGGGCCGCCGAAATGCTGGGGATCGCGCCGTTGTTGCAGCGCTACCCGCGCCAATTGTCGGGCGGCCAGCGCCAGCGGGTCGCCATCGGCCGCGCCATCGTGCGCAACCCCAGGGTGTTCCTGTTCGACGAACCGCTGTCCAACCTGGATGCTCAGTTGCGCGACGAGATGCGCAGCGAGATCAAGCGGCTGCATCAGGAGATCGCCACGACGATGATCTATGTCACCCACGATCAGGTCGAAGCGATGACGCTGGCCGACCGGGTCGTGGTGATGAATGGCGGCGCGATCGAGCAGATCGCCACCCCGCACGATCTCTACCATCATCCCAAGACCCGCTTTGTCGCGGGCTTCATCGGCTCGCCAGCGATGAATTTCATCCGTTGCCACATCGAGCAGAACGGCGTCGGCCTGCGCGCAAGGCTGTCCGACCGCGTCTCGCTGCCGATCCCGCAGGCGCAGACCGCGCGGTTCAAAGGCGTGGCCGGCAAAGAGCTGATCTTTGGGCTGCGGCCGGAGCACATCACCGAGCCGCGGAGGAGCGATTGCGACCAGGACTGCCAGTTCGACACCGTGCTCGACGTCGTCGAGCCGATGGGCATGGAGACGATGGTCTACTTCACGATCGACGGCCAAGAAATTTGCGGCCGGGTCGATCCCGACAGCGCCAAGGGTCCCGGCGA
>JAGWRL010000076.1 GCA_028876585.1 Pseudomonadota bacterium
CGGTGGCGCGAGCGGCGCAGCAGCACGTCGCGGCGATGGTCGAGCCATTGCTGCAAGCCCTCGCTGAGGCTGATGACGCGCGGCGTGATGCCGTCGACCAGCACGTTCATGTTGACGGAGATGCGCGTCTCCAGCTCGCTGAGCTTGAACAGCTGCTCCATCAGCACTTCCGGCGGAACGTTGCGCGAGCGCGGCTCCAGCACGATGCGCACGTCCTCGGTCGATTCGTCGCGCACGTCGGCGAGCAGCGGCGCCTTCTTCTGGTTGACGAGTTCGGCCAAAGCCTCGATCAGCCGCGATTTCTGCACGCCGTAGGGGATCTCGGTGACGATGGCGACCCAGCCGCCGCGCCCCAGCTCCTCCTTCTCCCAGCGCGCCCGCAGCCGGAAACCGCCGCGCCCGCTGCGATAGACCTCGGCGATGATTGCGCGCGAATCGACCACCACGCCGCCGGTGGGGAAGTCAGGGCCGGGCACGAAATTGAGCAGCGCGTCGACGCTCGCCTCCGGGTGGGCGATCAGATACAGCGCCGCGTCGAGCAGTTCCGCGACATTGTGCGGCGGCACCGAGGTCGCCATGCCGACGGCGATGCCTTGCGCGCCATTGGCGAGCAGGTTGGGCGTGGCGGCCGGCAGCACCACCGGCTCCTGCGTGTCGCCGGAATAATTGTCGCGCCAGTCGATCGCGTCCTCGTCGATCCCCTCCAGCAAAAGCCGGGCGAAATCGGTCAGCCGCGCCTCGGTGTAGCGATAGGCGGCGGCGTTGTCGCCGTCGATATTGCCGAAATTGCCCTGGCCCTCGACCAGGGGATAACGCGACGAAAAATCCTGCGCGAGCCGGACGAGCGCCTCGTAGATCGCCTGATCGCCGTGCGGATGGAACGAGCCCATCACGTCGCCGACGATCTTCGCGCATTTCTTGAACGCCGTGCCGGGATCGAGCTTCAGCACATGCATCCCGTAGAGGATGCGCCGATGCACGGGTTTCAGCCCGTCGCGCGCGTCCGGCAGCGCGCGGCCCATGATGGTGGAGAGCGCATAGGCGAGATAACGCTCCTCCAGCGCGTCGCGCAGGTTGACGTCGATCGGTTCCGCCGGCGGCGGGGGAGGGGGCGGAGCAGCGCGGGCCATGCGGGGGAGTTAGCGGAGGGGCTGAGTCGGGGCAAGGGGTAAAGGGGGAACGGGGGCGCCGACCGCTGCTACCCAGCCGCAATCCGTGATACGCACGCCCGTAGCGGCGTAGGCACGATTTTCGAGTCTCGATACATGACCATAAAACCCGAAACCTCTGAAATTCTAAGGCATCTATGTGCGAAGCCCGGCCATGACGAAGTCAAAGCGGATTTTCGACAATTGCTTGTCGTCGAGTTCGGCGCCGCCCTCACGGATCTGGATTTTGAAAAAAGGGTTCCCGAGGTCAAGGGACGCATCGACGCCCTGATCGGGCGAACGGTGTTCGAGGCCAAAAGCGATCTCGACCGGGAATGGGGCGACGTCGAGCGGCGCATGCCGGATTACCTCGCCGACCGGGAGCGGGAGGAGCGCCAGCATTTTGTCGGGATCGCTTCGGATGGGCGCAAATGGGCGGTTTTCGAACTGAGCGCGGGCAAGCTGGCGAAGATCAAGGAGACGGTGCTCAATCCCGACGAGGCCGGCGTATTCTTGGCCTGGCTCGACGGCGTGCTGGCGCTCAAATCCTCGTTGCCGCCCGACGCGTTGACGATCCGCAGCGAATTGGGCGCGGATTCGATCGCTTATCGCAGGGTTGACGCGCAAATGCGGGTTCTCTGGGGCAGGTTGCAAGCCGACCGCGCCGTGTCGCTCAAGCGTCAATTGTGGGCGGAACTGCTCAAGCTCGTCTATGGTCGCGAGATCAATAGCGACGAGCTTTGGTTCCAGCATACGTTTCTGGTGGTCGTCGCCAAGTGCATCGCGCTCGCCGTCATGCGGATGCGCGAGGACGATCCCAGGCGCCTGTTGTCCGGCGAAGCCTTCGTCGCCGCGGGGATCGGCGGCGCGGTGGAAAGCGACTTCTTCGATTGGATCGTCGCCGACGCCGAGGGCGAGCAGCTTGTGCGAAGCATCATGGCGCATGTGCGCCGCTTCCGGCTCGACGAAGTCGAAAGCGACGTGCTCAAAATCCTCTACGAATCGCTGATCGACCGCGACGAACGGCATGGCCTGGGCGAATATTACACGCCCGATTGGCTGGCGGCGAAGATCGTCCGGGCGACGGTCGAGCGTCCTCTGGAACAGCGTGTGCTCGATCCTGCCTGCGGCTCGGGCACGTTCCTGTTTCACGCGATCCGCCATTTTTTGCGCGAAGCCGAGGAGGTTGGACAGGCGCCGGGTCTGCGCGCCACGGAAGTCTGCGCGCATGTCGCGGGCGTGGATATTCATCCTGTCGCGGTCATCATCGCGCGCGTCACCTATCTGCTGGCGCTCGCCCCGGCGCTCGCGACCCGCGAGGGCAAGGTGTCGATCCCCGTCTATCTCGGCGATTCCATGCAATTGTCGATAAGTCAATTGTTGGGGGGCAAGGAGCTGGTCATTCGCGTGCCGCCGCCGCCCGCCGGCGAAGGCCAGAGCGGCGAGAAAGATCGCAACGGGCGCGAGCAACTCGATTTCCCCGACACGTTCTGCCGCGATCCCGCGCTTTTCGACAAAGCCATCGAGCGGATGCGCACCGGCTCGGAAGCCGACATGAATCGCGATCAGATCGAGAAGGCGCTGTTTCGCATCACCGAGGCGCATTATCGCGAGGACGTGACGCCCGAGCAGCAACTCGCGATCCGCGATCTCGGCAAGACCTATCTGACATTCGACAGATTGCGCCGCGAGGGCCGCGACAGCGTTTGGGCCTATGTGGCGCGCAATTTGTCGCGCCCGCTCGCCTATTCCGCCGCCGGCGGTTGGGCGCATGTGCTGGTGGGCAACCCGCCCTGGGTCGCCTATCGCAATATGACCCCGGAATTGCAGAAGCGGTTTAAGGAGTTGGCGAAGGGGGAGCGGGTCTATGTCGGCGGCAAGCTGGCGACGCAAAACGATCTTTGCGCTTTGTTCACCGTTCGGGCGACCATGCTTTACCTTCGCTCGGGCGGACGGCTGGGGTTCGTGCTGCCGATGGCTGCGCTCACGCGCGGCCAGTTCGATCCATTGCGCCGGGGATCGTTCGAGACATCACGTATCGGCTGGGATGCGGCCTGGGTGATGAACGACGACGTGCAACCGCTATTCCCCGTGCCGTCCTGCGCCGTGTTCGGTCGCCGCACGGCGGTAGCCAGGCCGCTGCCCGACAAGGTGCGCGTCTATTCGGGGACCCTGCCGCTCCGCGATGCGTCCGAGGAGATTGCCGACAAGCGGTTGAAGGTCGTTGACGGCGAACCGGCGCTCGAAGTTGCGAACTTCGAGGGCGGATCTCCTTACCGCAAGGGCTTTCGACAGGGGGCGACGCTCGTGCCGCGTATGCTTTGCCTTGTTGAGCGAAAGCTTATGGGAAGACTGGGGGCTGATCCGAGCGCACCCTATGTCATGAGCCGCCGCAACAGCCAGGAGAAGCGGCCGTGGAAGGATTTGCCCGGCGTCGAGAGCCGTGTAGAGGCGGAATTTCTTCGGCCTGTGTTGCTGGGCGAGAGTATTCTTCCCTACCGGGTATTTCGCCCTGTGGAGGGGGTGATACCTGTGACGACTAAAGGCGAAGTGTCAGATGCCGAGGGGGCGGCCAATCGAGGTTACGATGGCCTCCATGGATGGATGCGCAAGGCGGAAGCGGTTTGGACGAAAAACGCCGAGAGCGGAACGATGACCCTCGTTCAGCGATGGAACTATCACAATGAACTTGGGTCGCAGTTTCCAGTCGCGCCTTTAAGGGTCGTCTATGCCGCATCAGGCACAAATCCGGCGGCCTGCGTGCTACGCGATGGGGTTTCTGTTATCGAACACAAGCTCTATTGGGGCATTGCGTCGAGCGAAGCCGAAGCAAATTATCTGTGCGCCATTCTCAACAGCGAAACGTCGCGCAAGCGCGTCGAAGCCTATCAATCGCGCGGCCAGTGGGGCGCTCGCGATTTCGACAAAGTCATCTTCAACCTTCCGATCCCGCGCTTCGACCCCAAGAACAAAGTTCACATGGCGCTGGCGAAAGCGTCGGCCGAGGCGGAAGACTGCGCCGGCGCCGTCGCCTTGCCGGAAGGCGTCAAGTTTCAGCGCGCGCGCGCACTCGTGCGCGGCGCCCTCGCCGAGGCGGGCATCGCCAAACGGATCGACGACCTCGTCTCCCGTCTGCTCGACGGGGCTACGGCGCCATGACGCCAATTGCCCAAAAGCTGACGGCGCGTGAGCGGCATTTTTCTTGACGTTCGGAGAAATCGAAATAGAATGGTCGCGCCGCCAGCCCCGGCGCGACCCGATATCGCCTCCGCCGGAGATCGCGCGGGAGCCGTCGAACAGCAGCGGCGAGTGACAGTTTTTATCACTTAAGCTCTTGAAATCGCAAGAGACAGGACTGTCACTGTCGCGCCGCGGGCAACCCCTTGCTACCCCCGCGCCTCATACACCAGCCGCGCGCGGATCGTGCCCTCCAGCGCGCGGATGTCGGCGAGAAGCGGCGCGCCGTCGGCGGCGTCGGCGTCGAGCACGACGTAGCCGATCTCGCCGCGCGTTTCGTAATATTGCGCCGCGATGTTGATGGCGTGGCGGGCGAACAGATCGTTGAGCTTGCCGAGCATCCCCGGCAGGTTGCGCTGCACCTGGATGAAGCGGGTGCCGCGCGGACGCGGCGGGAGTTGCGCCTGCGGGAAATTCACCGCGCCGACGGTGGAGCCGTTGTCGGAATAATCGACCAGCTTGCGCGCCACCTCCTCGCCGATGCGCTCCTGCGCTTCCTCGGTCGAGCCGCCGACATGCGGGGTGAGGATCACATTGGGCAGGCCCTGCAACGGCGAGACGAATTTCTCCGCGTTCGAGCC
Organism: Pseudomonadota bacterium; assembly: GCA_028876585.1. Next base: position 4,967 of record JAGWRL010000076.1, read on the forward strand.
GGGTTCCTTGGGGAACACGTCGACCGCCGCGCCGCGCAGATGGCCCGAACGCAACGCCACCGCCAGCGCGTCGAGGTCGACCACCGTGCCACGCGCGTTGTTGATGAGGAAGGCGCCGGGCTTCATCGCCACGATCTCCGCCGCGCCGATCATGTTGGCGGTCGCCGGCGTCTCCGGCACGTGCAGCGAGACCACGTCGCTCTGCGCCAGCAGTTCGTGCAGGGAGCCGCAAGGCTCGGTGTTGCCGTGGCGCAGCTTGTCGGTGTGGTCGTAGAAGATGACCCGCATGCCCATGCTCTCTGCGAGATAGGACAGTTGCGAGCCGATATTGCCATAGCCGACGATGCCCAGCGTCTTGCCGCGCACCTCAAGGCTGTCGTTGGCGGATTTGTCCCAGCCGCCCTGATGGGCGGAGATCGAGCGCGGAAAAATCCGCCGCAGCAGCATGACGATCTCGCCGATGACCAGTTCGGCGACGCTGCGGGTGTTGGAGAACGGCGCGTTGAACACCGGAATGCCGAGCCGCTCGGCCGCGTCGAGGTCGACCTGATTGACGCCGACGCTGAAGCAGCCGACCGCCATCAGCCGGTCGGCCGCCTCCAGCACGGCGCGCGTGAGCTTTGTCCGCGAGCGGATGCCGATGACATGCACGCCCTTGACCGCATCGAGCAACGCCTGCCCGTCGAGCGCCTTGGGCAGCCGCTCCAGGTTCGAATAGCCGGCCTGGGTGAAGCGCAGCACCGCGCTGTCGTTGACGCCCTCCAGCAACAGGACGCGGATCTTGTCCTTGGGCAGCGACAGGGCGGGGGCGTCGGTCACGGGCTATCCTTCAGAGCGATTCGGGGCGCGTCGCTCTCCCGTGCGGCGACGGGCCGCGGAGGTCAATCCGATTTTTTGCGGCGCCCATGCGTCATGGGGGGCGCCCCTGGTTCACCGCTTGTGATGCACCGCCTGCAACCCGTAGACCGGCGTCGGAATCCCGACCTGGCGCGCCTTCAGTTGCAGCGCCAGGAATTGCGAATAATGGCGCGACTGGTGCAGGTTGCCGCCGTGCATCCATAAAGCCTCCTGCTGCGTCGGCTTCCAGATGTTGCGCTGCTCGCCCTCCCACGGGCCGGGGTCCTTGGTGGTGTCGGAGCCCAGGCCCCAGACCTTGCCGACCTTGTCGGCCATCGACTTGCCGCACAGGTCTTCGACGAAGCCGTTCATCGAAGTGTAGCCGGTGGCGTAGACGATCACGTCGGCGGGAAGCGTCCGGCCGTTGTCGAGCCTGACGCCGTCGGGCAGGATTTCCTCGACCTGGCCGGAGGCGAGCTTGATCTTGCCGTCGATGATGAGCTGGCTGGCGCCGATGTCGATGTAATAGCCCGAGCCGCGGCGCAGATATTTCATGAACAGGCCGGATTCGTCTTCGCCGAAATCGAGCTTGAAGCCGACTTTTTCGAGCGCGGCGTAGAACTTGGCGTCGAGCTTGCGGATCTTGTCGTAGACCGGCTTCTGGAACGTGTGCATGATCTTGTAGGGCAGCGAGGCGAAGATCAGGTCCGCCTTGTTGGTCGTCATGCCCTCGCGCACCGCGCGCTCGGAATAGAGATCGCCGAGGCCGATCTCCATCAGCGGCTCCGAGCGCACGATATGCGTCGAGGAGCGCTGCACCATCGTCACGTCGACGTCGTTCTCCCACAGCGCGGCGCAGATGTCGTGCGCGGAATTGTTGGAGCCGATCACCACCACCCGCTTGCCTTTGCAGGCATCCGGGCCGGGGTGCTGCGAGGAATGGTGCTGCTCGCCCTTAAACGTCTCCATGCCTTTGAATTTCGGCATATTGGGCTTGGCCGACATGCCGGTGGCGAACACGAGCTGCTTCGGCCGCAGCGTGAACTCGCGGCCGTCGCGCTCGACGGTGACGGCCCATTCGTGTTTGGCGGCGTCGAACTCCGCATGTTTGGCGGTGGTCGAGCCCCAATAGTTGAGCTCCATCACCTTGGCGTACATCTCAAGCCAGTCGCCGATCTTGTCCTTCGGGCTGAACACCGGCCAGTTCTTGGGGAAGTCGAGATAGGGCAGGTGGTCGTACCAGACGGGATCGTGCAGGCAGAGCGATTTGTAGCGCTTGCGCCAGGAATCGCCGGGCCGCGCGTTCTTCTCGACGATGATTGTGGGCACATCGAGCTGGCGCAGCCGCGCGCCGAGGCCGATCGCCCCCTGGCCGCCGCCGATGATCACCACGTAGGGCTGCACGCTGCGGCCGAGCGTCTCCGCCTCCTCCTCGCGCCGCTCCTTCCAGGTCTTGCCGTGGCGGTGGACGCCATGCGCGGCGCCGAGCGGGCGGGTGTAGCCCTGCCGCTCCTCGTGGCCCTTCAACTCGACCAGCGTCGTCAGCAGGGTCCAGATCCCCTCGGCCTTGAGCCGCATGAGGCCATAGCCGCGCCCGACCTCGGTCTCGAACGAAAACCACGCCTCGGTCACCCCGTCGGTCTCGCTGACGGTCTCGTTTTCGGCCAGCGCCCAGTTGCGCGGCTTGGTCGCGGGCAGGCAGGCGCGCAGCATGTCCTTGATGGCGTCGCGGCTTTCGAGCGTCTTGATGTTCCAGGTGAAGGAGACGAGGTCGCGCCAGTAGCACTCGGGCGCGAACATTTTGGCGGCGGCCTCAGCGTCGCCCGCCGCCAGCGCGGCTTCGAATTTGGCGAGAAAAGTTTGAGCGCGCGCGTGCGGCGTGGTGTCGAGCATGGCGTCCTCCCTGACAGCGGGCGCGCGGACTTGGCCGCGCCGCCTCGTCGCCTGAGGCGCGGAGCCTACCCCTTCGCCGCAGGTCGTCCAGCGAATTCTCGCGCGGGGAATCGTTGACTTCTGCGAGCCTTTGTGCCAACCGCTGCCGCGCGGGCTCCCCGCGCCGGATCGTCGCATGTCGCGCATCGTCAAAACCACGACCAAAAAGCGGACCGCCAAAGGCGGGACGAACGGTTAAACGCGCCTCCGCTCCGGTCTCCTCCCCCGGCGGGGCGCCGGGGTTGATGGCCTTTAGGGGCCGAAAGCGCGGGGAGGGGCAGGGGTCTTCCAAATGTCAGGCTTCAAGGTCGCGATCGTCGGCGCCACCGGCAATGTCGGGCGCGAAATGCTCGCCATTCTCGCCGAGCGGCGTTTTCCGGTGTCGGAAGTGGTCGCGCTCGCCTCCACCCATTCGATTGGCCGCGAAGTCTCGTTCGGCGACAAAACGCTGAAGTGCAAGGCGCTCGACCATTTCGATTTCTCCGACACCGACATCTGCCTGATGTCGGCGGGCGGCGCGGTCAGCAAGGAATGGAGTCCGCGGATCGGCGCGCAGGGCTGCCTGGTGATCGACAATTCCTCGACCTGGCGCATGGACCCCGACGTGCCGCTGGTGGTGCCGGAGGTGAACGCCGAGGCCGCCAAGGGTTTCGCCAAGAAGAACATCATCGCCAACCCGAACTGCTCGACCGCGCAGCTCGTTGTCGCGCTCAAGCCGTTGCACGACAAGGCCAAGATCACCCGGGTGGTGGTGGCGACCTATCAATCCGTGTCCGGAGCCGGCAAGGACGCGATGGACGAATTGTTCCAGCAGACTCGCGCCATCTTCGTCAACGATCCCGTCGAGCCGAAGAAGTTCCCCAAGCGCATC
>JAGWRL010000077.1 GCA_028876585.1 Pseudomonadota bacterium
GACACGATCCGCCTGACCTCGCTGGAGCCGTGGCCCGGCAACTATGTCGCGGCGGTGGCGACCTACAACGACGGCGCGGGCGTCGAGCGCCGCGCCGGCGTGCTGATCGGCCCGGAATTCGGCACGCTGTCGCGCTCGCAGATCACGGCCGCCGCGCGCGAGGCGGCGGAAGCGCGCTTCGACGCCCTCATCGCCTGCGCCTTCGCCTTCGACGCCCACGCCTCCGACCTGACCAAACTCGGCCCGCTGGCGATCCTGAAGGCGCGCATGAACCCCGACCTGCAGATGGCCGAGGACCTCAAGAACACCGGCAAGGGCAACCTGTTCGTCGTCTTCGGCGAGCCCGACGTCGAGCTACTCCGCACCAAGGACGGCCAGATTCAGGTGAAGGTCCACGGCGTCGACGTCTTCGACCCCTCCACCGGCGCCATCCGCTCCGACGGCGTCGACGGCATCGCTTGTTGGTTCATCGACGACGACTACAACGAAGAAAGCTTTTTCGTCCGCCACGCCTACTTCCTCGGTTCGGCCAAGAGCGGGGGGAGCGATCCCTACAAGAGCCTCAAAACCGCGCTGAAGGCGGAGATTGACGAGGAAGCCTGGGCGACGCTCTATTCCGACGTCTCCCGCCCGTTCCCGCGGCCCGCGTCGGGGCGCATCGCGGTGAAGGTGATCAACCATTTCGGGGATGAAGTGTTGAAGGTGTTTGGGGTGTGATGAGATGAGCGAGATCGTTGGTCTATTGCGGGAAATAGTTGAGGAAATTCAGGGACTGAGGGGCGACGTAGCCTCTATGAAAGAAAATGTGGATTTTACGCGGGCAAATACATTTATCATGGTGGAGGCAATTCTTCGCTTGGAGAAGAATTTGCCGGAAATAATTGGCGGGGACCTTAACTACTCACTAAAAGATCTGCACGAAGAACTTATGGTAATAAAATTCAACACGAAATACGCTTTGGATAGTCTGATGTCGATCGATCTGGAGCTTGGCTCGAAATGAAGGCGAAGGAAGAGAGCCGACTCGTCTGGCGGCCAGCCCCACCACTCGGCCCCGAACAGCCGCACGTCGCCCGCGTGGCGAGGAGGTCAGAAAAAGGCGCCTAAGCTTCTGAAATCGCCTCCTGCCAAAATGTCATTACCGCTAAGCTCAGCAGCCCCATGAACTTCCTCATCGCCGCCACCTTCACCGACGCGCTCGCCAAACTTTCCGCGCCGGAGCAGAAGGCGGCGAAGACCTCCGCCTTCGATCTGCAGACCAACCCGCAGCATCCCGGCCTGCAAATGCACCGGATCGACAAGTCGCGCGATCCGAATTTCTGGTCGGCCCGCGTCGGCGCCGACCTGCGGCTGATCGTCCACAAGGCGGGCGACAGCGTCGCGCTGGTCTATGTCGATCATCACGACGCCGCCTATCGCTGGGCCGAGCGGCGGCGCATCGAGGCGCATCCGACCACCGGCGCGATCCAGATCGTCGAGGTGCGCGAGCGCGTCGTCGAGATCGCCGCGCCGGCGCAGGGCGAGTTGTTCGCGCCGCCAGCGCAGCCGGCCCCGCGCCGGCTGTTCGCCGCCCTCGACCGCGCGGCGCTGCTGAGCGTCGGCGTGCCCGAAGATTGGATTGGCGATGTGCTGGCCGCCGACGAGGACGGTTTTCTGGCGCTGGCCTCGCATCTGCCGGCGGAGGCGAGCGAGGCGCTGCTGGAATTCGCGGCGACGGGCGCGCTCAAGCCCGCCGCGACGCCGGTCCCCGATGCGATGCTGCATCCCGACAGCCTCAGGCGGTTCCGCATCATGGAGGACATCGAGGAGCTGCGGGCGGCGCTCGACGCGCCGTTCGAGAAGTGGATCGTGTTCCTGCATCCGGCGCAGCGCGGCCTCGTCGAGCGCGACTGGACGGGGCCGGCGCGGGTGGTCGGCTCGGCGGGCACGGGCAAGACGGTCGTCGCGCTGCATCGGGCCGTCCGGCTGCTGACGCGCGACCCCAAGTCGCGTGTGCTGGTGACGACCTTCTCGACGCCGTTGGCCGAGGCGCTGGCGGATAAGCTTAAACTCATGACCGCTGAGCGGCCCGGCGCGTTCGAGCGTGCGACTATCGCCTCATTCGACGCCGCCGCGCGCGATCTCGTCACGCTCGCGACGGGGCGCGCGCCCTATGTCGCTGATGTAAAGCTGGTTCGGCAGATCGTGACGGGCGTCGCCGGACGGCTCGGCGTGAGCGAATTCTCCCCGCAATTCCTCGTCTCCGAATGGGAGCATGTCGTTGACGCCTGGCGGCTGGCAAGCCTCGACGACTATGCCGCCGTGCCGCGCATGGGTCGCAAGAACCGCCTCGGGAGCCGGCAGCGGGAGCGGCTCTGGCAGGTTTTCGGCGCTGTGATTGGCCAGATGAAGGGCAAGGGGCTACACACACGCGCGAGCCTGTTCGCGCAAGCCACGACGGCTTACGCGGGGCGTGCCAAGCCGTTCGATCACATCGTCGTCGACGAAGCGCAGGACCTCGGCGTTCCGGAACTGCGATTTCTCGCCGGCATCGCTATGGATCGGCCCGACGCGCTGTTCTTCACCGGCGACATCGGACAGCGCATCTTCCAGCAGCCGTTTTCCTGGAAGGGCCTCGGCGTGGACGTCCGTGGACGCTCGGCGACGCTGAAGATCAATTACCGCACCTCGCACCAAATCCGGCTGGCCGCCGACCGGCTGTTGCCGCGCTCTGTGCGGGACGTGGACGGATTCGAGGACGGGCGGGATGGGACAATTTCGGTATTCGAGGGACCGGCGCCCGAAGTGCACCTGGCGGCCGACGTGGACGCCGAACGGTCGGCGGCCGCCGCGTTTATCTTCCGCGTACTGGCCGATGGCGTCGCGCCGGCGGAAATAGCCATTTTTGTGCGCTCGGAGGACGAATTGCCGCGGGCGCTTGCCGCGGCGCAAGTGGCGGGCCTCTCTACTCGCACCGCGTCCGAGCGGGCGCGCGGAGACGCTGTACTAGTTGGCGCGATGCATTTGGCGAAGGGGCTCGAATTCCGAGCTGTGGCGGTTATCGGCTGCGACGAGGGCGTCATACCCTCTGCCGCACGCGTCGCCGATGTCGCCGACGAGTTCGAGTTGGACGAGGTGATGGCAACCGAACGGCAGCTACTCTACGTGGCGATAACGCGTGCGCGTGACCGGGCCTTCATTTCAGGCGTGGCGCCTGGATCGGAGCTTTTGGAAGACCTGCTGGGAAGACTGCAAAACAGGGCGCAGCCTGCATAATAATTAAGCTTATTATATGTGTATTTTTGGATTTGGCGCATGTTTCTATGGGCGATAGTGAAGGCTGGGCGGCCACCTTTTAATTTCCCCCCCCCTCCAGGGTAACTTCAGCGGAAAAGAATGCTTCGTGCCTGGTCGTGTCTCGGTCTGTTTCCGAGGTGCTTCTGCCGCTCGCGCCGCCTCCGTTATCCGCGACGTGCCTAGCCGAGAGCAGGAGGCATTGTTTGTGCGGCGCGTGAATAAAGGAATAGCGGCGACGAGATCTCTTATTGAAACATCTTGGTTCGCTTGAAAGGGCAGCAGACTTGCAACTTATTGAAGCGCCTGCTTTCCGCCGTTCTGGACAAACGAGAGTTTTTGCTCATGACGCGCTCAGGTGTTGGCCCACCTATCGCCCTACGGGACAAACCCCAACGTCACTGCCGAGCGAATTTAACCCGCGTCCGCACAATCTCGGCGTCGCCCGGTCGAGGCGTCGACGACGTCGAATGGTTGCAAGATGAGCCGTATGGCTCAATCGGCTTTCACAAGCCTGTTCATGTCACCCGCTCCGGTTGCGCGCCACCCGCCATCCACGATCTGCCCCGCGCGCGCGGGGCCATCCACTGAGAAATATCAGCAGACTGCATGCTTCCTCAGCCGATCTCCGCAAAAAGGTCAAAGCCGGCTCGATGATCTGCGCAGGGGCGCCACGCTTATCGGGCAAAAGTTGGGTACGCGGCCGCTTTTACGCAGGATATCAGGCGTAAATCCTTGAAATCACTGGCGCGCCCAAGGGGAATCGAACCCCTGTTTTCGCCGTGAAAGGGCGACGTCCTGGACCGCTAGACGATGGGCGCGCGGGACAGGCTCGGCCTGTCGGCGCCCCCTATAGAGAGGCGACGCAAAAAGGGCAAGGGTTCCGCTCCGCCGAGCGAGGGGCTATATGCGCGCCCAAGGCCCGTGCTAACGCGGCCAGAACGGCCCAGCGAGGAAATTTCATGCGCGCCATCCGCATCCATAGTCCCGGCGGTCCCGAGGTGATGCAGCTTGAGGACGTCGAGCTGCCCGCGCCCGGTCCGGGCCAGTCGAGCGTCCGCCACCACGCCATCGGCGTCAATTACCTCGATATCTATTTCCGCACCGGCCAATATCCCTCGCCGCTGCCGTTCACGCCCGGCAGCGAGGGCTCGGGCGAGGTGACGGCGGTCGGTCCCGGCGTCGACGGGTTCAAGGTCGGCGACCGCGTCGCCTATGTGACGACGCCGGGCTCCTATGCGCAGGCGCGCAACGTCGACGTCAAGCATCTGGTCAAGCTGCCCGACAACGTCAGCCACGAGCAGGCGGCGGCGATGATGCTCAAAGGTCTGACCGCGCAATATCTGTTGCGGCAGACCTATCGCGTTCAGCCCGGCGACACGATTCTGGTTCACGCCGCGGCGGGCGGGGTCGGGCAGATCCTGTGCCAGTGGGGCAAGCACCTCGGCGCGATGGTGATCGGCACGGTCGGCTCGCCGGCCAAGGCGGAGATCGCGCGCGGCTGCGGCGCCGATCACGTGATCAATTACTCGACCGAGGATTTCGCCGCGCGCGTGGCCGAGATCACCAAGGGCGGCAAATGCGCGGTGGTGTACGACGGCGTCGGCAAGGCGACGTTCCCCGCCTCGCTCGATTGCCTCAGGCCGTTCGGCGTGTTCGCGAGCTTCGGCTCGGCCTCGGGGCCGGTGGAGGCGTTCAATCTCGGCCTGCTCGGCCAGAAGGGCTCGCTGTTCGCAACCCGGCCGACGCTGTTCACCTTCCTGGCCGACCGCGCCCGACTGGAGACGATGGCGAAAGAGCTGTTCGAGGTCGTCGGCTCGGGCGTCGTCAAGGTCGACATTTCCGACCGGGCGCCGCTGGCGGACGTGGCGCGCGTGCATCGCGACCTCGAAGGCCGGCGCACCACCGCCTCGATCGTATTGATCCCCTGAACGCCCGCTTGGCGCGCGGCCGGTCGCCCTATATAGGGGCGACGGCTCGCGCGAAGCGCCGGGCCCTGACGAGCGAGCCTAGATGAAGTCCACCGCCAACACCGCCGCCGCAACGCAAGAAGAAGGCTGGTGGGAAACCATCAAGGTCATTGTCCAGGCGCTGCTGATCGCGCTGGTGGTGCGCACGGTGCTGTTTCAGCCGTTCAACATCCCCTCGGGGTCGCTGATTCCGTCGCTGCTGATCGGCGATTACCTGTTCGTGTCGAAATACAGCTACGGCTATTCGCATTATTCGCTGCCGAGCTTCCTCGATCTCGCGCCCAACGCCATGCACGGCCGGCTGTTCTACGCGCCGCCGAAACGCGGCGACATCGTCGTGTTCCGCCCGCCCGGCGAGCCGGAGCAGGATTTCATCAAGCGGGTGATCGGCCTGCCCGGCGACAAGGTGCAGATGATCAAGGGCCGGCTCTACATCAACGGAACCGTCGTGCCGCGCGAGCCGGCGCCGGCCTATAAGATGGACGACGGCTTCCGCAAGCCGACCGAGGTGACCGCCTATTGGGAGACCTTGCCCGACAGCCAGGACCATCCCGGCGGCGTGCGGCACGAGATCATCCAGCTCGCCGGCGACGACGGCGGCGCCTCCAACACCGACGTGTTCACCGTGCCGCCGGACCATTTCTTCATGATGGGCGACAACCGCGACAATTCCGAGGATTCGCGCTTTCCCTCCGGCCCGGTCGGCTATGTCCCGGCGGAGAATCTGGTCGGCCGCGCCGAGATCATCTTCTTCTCGGTGGGCGATGGCGCGGCGGCGTGGGAGTTCTGGCGCTGGCCGTGGACGATCCGCTGGCAGCGGCTGCTGATGCGCGTCCACTAGGGGCATGACGAAGCGCGCGAAGCCGGAGCTTTCCGAGCTGGAGGCCAGGCTCGGCCATGTGTTCGCCGACGGCGCGCTGGCCGAGCGCGCGCTGACCCATCTCTCCGCGCCCTCGACGGCGCAATCGGGCCGCGTGCAATCCTACCAGCGGCTCGAATTTCTCGGCGACCGGGTGCTCGGGCTGGTGGTTTCGGAAATGCTGTACGAGGCGTTTCCCGACGCGCCCGAGGGCGATCTTTCGGTGCGGCTGGCGCGGCTGGTGCGGCGCGAAGCCTGCGCCGAGGTCGCGGAAGGCTGGGACGTCGGCCCCTATGTCGTGATGGGCGTGGGCGAGGCGCGCGGCGGCGGCCGCAAGAAGGCGGCGATCCTGGGCGACGTGTGCGAGGCGCTGATCGGCGCCGTGTTCCTCGACGGCGGCTTCGCGGCGGCCCGCGCGCTGGTGCGCCGGTTCTGGGAGGCGCGGATGCGGGTGGACGCGGCCCCGATCCAGGACGCCAAGACCGCGGTGCAGGAATGGGCGCAGGCGCGCGGCCTCGCCACGCCGCGCTACCTGGAGGTCGAGCGCAGCGGCCCCGCGCATCTGCCGCGCTTCGTCATGCAGGTGGAGCTGGAGGGCTATGCGCCCGAACGCGGCGAAGCCTCCTCCAAACGCGCGGCGGAACAGGAAGCCGCGCGCGCATTTCTCGATCGATGGGCGTCACCATGACCGCATGCGGATTCGTCGCGCTGATCGGCGCCCCCAACGCCGGCAAATCGACGCTGATCAACAAGCTGGTCGGCGCGAAAGTGTCGATCGTGTCGCGCAAGGCGCAGACCACGCGCGGGCCGGTGCGCGGCGTCGTGGTCGAGGGCGAGACGCAGATCGTGTTCGTCGACACGCCCGGCCTGTTTCCGCCCAAGCGCCGGCTCGACCGGGCGATGGCGGAGGCGGCCTGGGCGGCGGCGGGCGACGCCGACGCGCTGGCGCTGATCGTCGACGCGCGGGCGGAGATCGCGGCCGGCGAGATCACTGACGAGGTCGGGCGCATTCTCGACGCGCTCAAGCCGCGCAAGGGGCGCAAGGCGCTGATCCTCAACAAGATCGACCTGGTCGAGGCGCCGAAGCTGCTGGCCTTGTCGGCGCGGTTGAATGCGGCGTTGCCGTTCGAGGAGACGTTCATGATCTGCGCCGAGAGCGGCGCCGGGCTCGACCGGCTGAAGCGCGATCTCGGCCGCATGATGCCGCCGGGGCCGTGGCTCTATCCCGCCGACCAGATCGCCGACGCGCCGATGCGCGCGCTGGCGGCTGAGATCACGCGCGAGAAGATATTTGAGCGGCTGCACGACGAATTGCCATATCAGACAACGGTCGAGACCGAATCCTGGAAGGACCTGCCGGATGGCTCGGCGCGGATCGAACAGACGATCTATGTCACCCGCGAGGGCCACAAGAAGATCGTGATCGGCGAGGGCGGCCGCACGCTCAAAGCGATCGGCTCGGCGGCGCGCAAGGAGATCGCCGCCGCCAACGATTCCAAGGTGCACCTGTTCCTGTTCGTGAAGGTGCGCGAGAACTGGCTCGACGATCCCGAGCGCTATCGCGCCATGGGGCTGGAATTTCCCAAGAAATAGCCGGCGCCGCTTAGCCCGCGCAGCAGGAAAGTTTCGCTGCGTCCTTGTCGAAGGCGAGCGCGGCGAGCTTCAGCCCCTCCACCGTCGTCAGATAGGGAAAGATCGTTTCCGCGACCTCGCGCACGGTGAGCCGGCCGCGGATCGCCATCGCCGCCGTCTGGATGCTGTCGGCGCCTTCCGGGGCGAGGATATGCGCGCCGAGGAGCCTGCCGCTGTCGGCGTCCGCCACCAGCTTGATCAACCCGCGCGCATCCCGCGCCGCCAGCGCGCGCGGAACCTGGTCGAGGGAAATCACGGAAACGCGCGGGTTGTACCCCGCCGCGCGCGCCGCCGCTTGCGTATATCCCACGCTCGCGACCTGCGGATCGGTGAACACGACGGCCGGCGCCGCGGAATTGTCGTAAGCGAGACGGTCGCCGTTGAGCGCATTCCCCGCCGCGAGCTTGGCGCCATAGGCCGCCATATAGACGAACGCGTCGCGGCCGGTGACGTCGCCCGCCGCGTAGATTCCGGGGCGACTCGTGCGCATGTGATCGTCGACGCTGACGGCGCCGTTCGTCGTCAGCGCGACGCCGATTTCGGCGAGACCCAGACCTTGCGTGTTGGGCCGGCGTCCCGTCGCGACGAGAACCTGTTCGGCTTCGATTTTCCCCGCGCGGCCGTCGCGCACGAGCGACAACGCGACCCCCGTCGCGGTTTTGCCGATCGCGCGATAGGCGACGCCGCAGACGACCTCAATGCCCTCGTCGGCGAACACGCGCGTCAGCGCGGCGCTGATCTCCGGCTCCGCCTCCGGCAGCAGCCGCGAACGGCAGACCAGCGTCACGCGCACGCCGGCGCGCGCGAACATCTGCGCCAATTCCGCCCCGATATAGCCGGCGCCGATCACGATCAGCGAGCGCGGCAGGTGTTCGAGCGCGAGCGCGGTCGTGCTGGTCAGATAAGGCGTCGACTCGATGCCCGCGATCGCCGGAACGTCCGGCCGAGCGCCGGTGGCGACGATGATCCGCTCGGCGTCGAGGCGCGCGCCGGCGACCTCGACGCCGCCTTCGATGAGCTTCGCCGGCCCTTCATGGTAGGCGATCTTGGCATAGGCCGGCAGCAGATCGGCGTATTTGGCCTGTCGCAGGGCGGCGACCAACGTGTCCTTTTGTCTGACGGCCGCGCGCCAGTCGAGCAGCTCGGCGCGGGCGGAAACGCCGGCGAACCGCGCTGCGGCGCGCGCGTCATGCAACGTCTGCGTCGCGCGGATCAGCGCCTTCGACGGCACGCAGCCGATGTTGACGCATGTGCCGCCGATCTCGCCGGCGCCGATCAGCGCCACCTGCGCGCCCTGTTCGGCGGCGGTGATCGCGGCCGAGAACCCGGCCGACCCGGCGCCGACGACGGCGAGGTCGTACCGGCCGGGTTGTTTCGCCTTCGGCGCGCAGCAATCGTTCATGGTTTTGTCCTCGCCGCCGCGCCACGTGTCAGGATTGGGTGAGCGAGCCGTGGCCGTTCGGCGTCTTGATGGTTTCGCAGGCGCCCTTCGCCACATATTTCCAGGCGTGCGCGTCATAATTGACGGTCGAGGTTCCGGCGCAGGTCGTGCCGGCGCCGGCGGCGCAATCGTTCTTGCCGGCGAGCGCGACGCCGTAACACTTTTCCGCGTTCTTGGGCGCGCCGGCCTTGGCGGTCGCCGTCAGCGACAGCGCGATGGCGATCGAGCCGGCAAGGGTTGTGGCGACAAGTCGGTTGCTCATATCTGTTTTCCTCATCGGGCGCGCGCGATGGCTGGAAGCGCGCCGGCTTCGACATGTTCGAGACGTTCAATGCCGGCGTTACAGGGTTGAATCGAAAAATTCGGACGGCGCCGGCGCGATATATTTTATCGTTGCCGCGAACCCATTCGCCATGGGCGCCCCTCCTGGTCGATAAAGGCGGCGCGCGCTCCGCCGCATGAGACCGGGCATGACCCAGCAGCTTCGCAACGATCTCGTTCTGGCGGCCCAACTCGGCGACAGCGCCGCGCTGGATCGACTGTTGTTGGTCAGCGCCACGGACGCCCGCCGCTACGCGCGCCGCCATTGCCAGCCCAGCGACATCGAGGACGCCGTGCAGGAGGCGCTGCTGATCGTCGCGCGCAAGCTGTCGGGATTGCGCGCCGCCGCGGCGTTCTCGGGTTGGCTGTTCACCATCGTCAAGCGCGAGTGCGACCGGATGGCGCGCGCGATGCTCAACCACGAAAACATCGAAGACGCCAAGGTTGACGGCTATCTCGCCGCGCGCACCGACATCGAGCTGCGGCTCGAACTGGCGGCGGCGCTGGAATCGCTGCCGGCCCATTATCGCCGCGTCATCCTGATGCGCGACTTTGAGGAGATGACGATCGCCGAAATCGCCGCCGCGCTCGGTGAGCCCCCAGGCGCGGTGAAGAGCCGGCTGCACCGGGCGCGCGAACTGGTGCGCGAATACCTGCTGGGCGCCCCGCCCGAGCCCAAGGCGGGGCGATGAAAATCCGGCGCGCCGACGTAACAGCGCCGGCCGGCCGCGCGAAGGCCGGTCGCGGCGTTCCCAGCCGCCGCCCCTGTCTTTCGCGTCAAGGAGCCTTTCCATGCTGACCCGCCGTGTTTTCGCATTTGGGCTTACCGCCGCGTTCGCGCTGCCCGCCCGCGCCGCCGAGGAAATCCCCTACACGGCGGCCGCCTTCGACGCGGCGCGCGACGCCGGCAAGTCGATCGTCGTCGTCGTGCATGCGGGCTGGTGCCCGACTTGCCGGGCGCAAAAGCCGATCCTCGCCAAGCTCGAAGACGATCCGATGTTCAAACAGGTGGTCGTCTTCCACGTCGATTTCGACAGCCAGAAGGACGCGCTGCGCCGCTTCGGCGTGCGCATGCAGAGCACGCTGATCGCCTTCAAGGGCGCGAAGGAAACCTCGCGTTCGGTCGGCGACACTCAGGATCAGTCGATCGCCTCGCTGTTCTTCGCGACGCTCTGAAAACGCGCGCCATGAGCCTCGCCCCCCTCGGCCTCGCGTTTTTAGCCGGGCTGCTTTCGATCCTGTCGCCCTGCGTGCTGCCGCTCGTGCCGATCGTGTTCGGCACGGCGGCGGGCGAGCACCGGTTCGGGCCGCTGGCGCTGGCGGCCGGCGTCACCTTGTCGTTCGTCGGCATCGGATTGTTCGTCGCCACCGTCGGCTTCTCGCTCGGAATCGACGGCGGCGCGATCCGCGTCGCCGGCGCGTTGATGCTGATTTTGGCCGGCGTCGTGCTGGCGCTGCCGCCGTTGCAGACGCGTCTGGCGCTGGCCGGCGGCGCGGTCGGCGGCTGGGCCGATGGGCCGATGCGCGGGCTTTCGTCGCGCGGCTTGGGCGGTCAGCTCGGCGTCGGCCTGCTGCTCGGCGCGGTGTGGAGCCCCTGCGCCGGGCCGACCTTGGGGGCGGCGACGGTGCTGGCGGCCGAGAGCGGCCATGCCGGCGGCGCGGCGCTGACGATGGCGAGTTTTGGCGTCGGCGCGGCGCTGCCGCTGGCGCTCGTCGGGCTGGCGTCGCGCTCGGTGTTCGCGCGCTGGCGCGGCGCGCTGCTGCATGGCGGCAAGTCGCTGAAAATCGCGATGGGGCTGGCGCTCGTCGTCATCGGCGCGGGCATCGTCTCCGGCCTCGACCGTCAGGTTGAAACCTGGCTCGTCGCCGCGTCGCCGGACTGGCTCACCCGGCTGACCACGCGCTTCTGAGAGGGCGGCGGCGCGGGGCCTTTCCCTTCGCGCGGGTCGGTGTAGAGATTGGCGCGCGGCTGGCCGCGAGAGGCGCGCGGCGGGTCCTGCTCATTCTCGCGCACGCTCCGTGGGGCGCGCGCCAGCAGGGGAGGGCGGCTTGAATTGGGCTTTGACGCGCGTGGGCGAAGCGCTCGCGCATTGGCTCAGCGACGCGCGGCCGCACGTCAGCGTCAATCCGCCGACGCCGCCCGAGGCCTTGGCCGCTTGCCTGCGTCCGGGCGACGTGCTGCTGGTCGAGGGCGTGTCGCGCGTCAGCGTGGCGATCAAATATCTGACGCAATCGACCTGGTCGCACGCGGCGCTCTATGTCGGCCGCGAGGCCGGGCTCGCCGATCCCGAACATTATTTCATCGAAGCCGATCTGGTTGGCGGCGTGCGCGGCGTCGGCTTCGGGGAATATGCGGCGCTGCATACCCGCATCTGCCGGCCGGTCGGGCTTTCCGCCGACGACCGCGAGCGTCTCGTGCGCTACGCCGTGGCGCAGATCGGGCGCCGCTACGATCTCAAGAACGTCGCCGACCTCGCGCGTTACCTCTTGCCGACGCCGCCGGTGCCGATGCGCTTTCGCCGCCGCATGATCGGGCTTGGCAGCGGCGATCCCACCCGCGCCATCTGCTCGACGCTGATCGCGGAAGCGTTCCACACCATCCGCTACCCGATCCTGCCGCTCGTCGAGCGCGCCGACGACCCGAAGCTGCGCAGCACTTTGGCGGAGCAATGGCGGGTGCGCCATCATTCGTTGTTCACGCCGCGCGATTTCGACGCCTCGCCCTATTTCCAGATCGTCAAGCCGACGTTGGAGCGCGGGTTCGATTTCCACGCCTTCAAGTGGATCGCCGAAAGCGCGCAGGCGGCGGCCGAGACCTCGGCTTCGCGCGCCTGACGTCACTGGTAAGCGGCGAGCTTGCGGTCGAGGTCTATGTCCACGGCCGACAGCAACTCCAACGAAGCGTCGTCGAGCGGATGGGGGCCGGCATGGGCGGCGAGCGCGCGGTCGCGCTGCGCCAAGAGCGCGCCGATCTCATCGGCGCACAGACGGCAGACCGCTTCGATCACGCCATCGACGTCGGCAAATCCGGTGTCGAGCCGCAGCTCCGCCAGCAGCGCGGCGGTCGTCGTCGCGCTCGCCATCAGATCGCCCGTCACCCAACTGTTGACCATGAACAATTGCGTCGGCAGGCCGCGCGGGTCGAAGCCGATGGCGAGCAGATGGCGGGTTTTGGCGCGTCGCCGGTTGCGATGCGTCAGGCGGGAGAATTCGGCTTCGGCCTTCGATCTGGCAAAGGGAGCCAACCTGTCGCGCCGCGCGAACAGGTGAACATGCCCATGCTCGCTCGCGCCCGGCCGGTCCTCGGGGGAGTGGCAATGGTAGAACCATTGGAAGCCGTGGGCCGCGTCGATGGCGTCGGCCTGCGGATAATGTTCCCACTGGCTCGGCGCCTGTCCCTTGAGAACCGACGCAAACAGAGGTTCGCGGCGCTCGGCGAGCCGCGAATAGATCTCGATGAGACGCCGGGCGGCTCTCCGCGCCGACCGCCTGTCAGCCGCCATGGAGGCTTACTTAGGCGCGCATTTCGGCGCGCATTTGGGCGCACATTTCGCCATCGCGTGATGGCGCCGGGCGTGGTGGTGCGCCATCATCCCATGTTTGGGGCCGCATTTCTTCATCATCGCCGGGCTGCATTTCGCCATCGCGCCGCTGGCGACGAGCGCCGCCGGCGGCAGCGCCGTGATGGCGGCGGTGAGTACGGCGAGCGAGGCCAAGGATTTGCTGATCGTCATCGGGTTCCCCTGTCGAATTCATCGAAAAGCGAGCACGATGCGTTCTCGCTGCCGATAAGAGCCGCCGGCGGCGCAATTGGGTTCGCGCCGAAGCGAGAATATTTTCGCTTTCGCCGGGCGTCGCGCTCGGCGCCGATCATCGTCCGCGCCGAATTCGACCGGTTGTGCGGCGGCCCGAGCTTCGGCATGAAAAAGAACCACTCGAGTCGTGAGACCGCGACATGACCCAGATTTCCGGCATCCGCGCCTGCGTGTTCGACGCCTATGGCACGATCTTCGATTTCGCCTCGGCCGTCGCGCGCTGCGCCGAAATTCCCGATGACCAGCGCGGCGCGCTGACCACGCTGTGGCGCGACAAGCAGTTGCAATACACTTGGCTCCGGACTTTGCAGGGTCGCTACGCGGATTTCTGGCAGGTGACCGGCGAGGCGCTCGATTTCGCGCTCGACAGCCTCGGCCTCGCCTCGCCCGCGCTGCGCGAGCGGCTGATGCAGCTTTATCTGACGCTGGAGGCGTTTCCCGAAGTCCCCGACACGTTGCGCGAACTTCGCAAGGCCGGCTTCGCCACCGCGATCCTCTCCAACGGCTCCCCCGCCATGCTCGACGCCGCGGTGCGTGCGGCGGGCCTGCAAGATCTGTTCGACGCGGTGCTGTCGGCCGACGCGGTCAAGGCGTTCAAGACGCATCCGAGCGTCTACGAATATGGCTTGCGCCAGCTTGGCGTCGCGGCGCGCGAAGTCTGTTTCCAATCCTCCAACGCCTGGGACGCTTACGCGGCCTCCGCCTTTGGCATGCGCGTCGTCTGGTGTAACCGCTATGGCCAGCGGCGCGAACGTCTGCCCGGCGCGCCCGATGGCGAGGTGCGCAGCCTCGCGGAGCTGCCGGCGTTGCTGGGCGCAAAAGCGGACTGAATGGGGACAGATGCGCGAGACAAGCTTGTCGCAGGCGCCGAACGCGCGCACCCTCGCTCTGACGACGGTGGCGATGGTCGCTTTCGCCGCCAATTCGTTGCTGTGCCGGCTGGCGCTGGCGCAGGGCGCGATCGATCCCGCCAGTTTCACGCTGGTGCGCGTCGGCGCCGGCGCGGCGGCGCTGTGGTTGATCCTCGCGGCCTCCGGCAGGGCGGGGGCGGTGCGCGGCGGCTGGCCGGCGGCGCTTTCGCTGTTCGCCTATGCGGCGGCGTTCTCCTTCGCCTATGTCTCGCTCACCGCCGGCGCCGGCGCGCTGCTGCTGTTCGGCGCGGTGCAGGCGACGATGGTCGCGACCGGCCTCTTGCGCGGCGAGCGGCTGTCGCGGCCGCAGACGCTCGGCTTTCTGCTCGCGCTCGCGGGCCTCGTCGCGCTGCTGCTGCCCGGCGCGAGCGCGCCGCCGCTCGCCGGCGCGGCGCTGATGATCGCAGCCGGCGTCGCCTGGGGCGCCTATTCGCTGCTCGGCCGCGCCGCCGCCGATCCGCTCGCCGCCACCGCCGGTAATTTCCTGCGCGCGCTGCCGCTGGCCGCGATCCTCGCCGCCGCGATGGCGTTTCACGGTTGGAGAGCCGATGCGGCCGGCGTGGTCTACGCCGCGCTCTCCGGCGCGGTGGCGTCGGGCCTCGGCTATACGATCTGGTACGCGGCGCTGCGCGGCCTGTCGCCGGTGCAGGCCGCTTCGGTGCAACTCAGCGTGCCCATCCTCGCCGCGCTCGCGGGCGCCGCCGCGCTCGGCGAGGCGATCACGCTGCGTCTGGCGCTGTCCTCCATCGCCGTCCTGGGCGGAATCGCGCTGGTGATCGCGGCTCGCAAAAGGCGGGGTTGAGTGGCCTTGGCGGCGACGATTGCTCACTGCGGCCGATTGACCCGAAATCGGGCGCCCCTCGCGCCTCGATTTGACGGCGGCGGCGGGCGGCCGTAATTATTGGTCCGCATGGGGATGGGGTTCCCCAAAACCGCCCTCCGGGCTGATGACTCCTGCCGCGTCGCGAACGCGGAGGAAATCGGCTGTCCGATTTTCCCCGCCTCCGACGCAAGCACGGAGAGGATGGCGACGATGAGATTACCGAAAGCGATTTGCCGCGATCTGCCCGCTGATCGGAGCGCCGGGCGATGATGTACCTATGGGTGATGCTCGGCAGCGCCATCGGCGGCGCCATGCGCTATTTCTTTTCCGGCCTGATCGCCAACCAGTTCGGCGAGACGTTCCCCTATGGAACCCTGATCGTCAACGTGAGCGGTTGCTTCCTCATCGGCTTCTTTGCGACCGTGACCGGCCCCGACGGGCGCTTCCTCGTGCGCACCGAAGGGCGGCAGTTCTTCATGACCGGCGTGTGCGGCGGCTACACGACGTTCTCCTCGTTCGGCCTGCAAACGCTTAATCTGGTGCGCGGCGGCGAAACGATCCTCGCCGGCGCGAACGTCGGCGCCTCGGTCGTGTTCTGTCTGCTGGCGGTCTGGGCCGGACATGTCGCGGCGCTTTCCGTCAACCAGCTCAAGGGAGCCTGACCCGTGACCCTGCCTCGCGACGCTATGCTATTGCGCATCTTCTTCGGCGAAGACGACAAGTTCCAGAACCGGCCGTTCTACGAGGCGGTCGTCCTCGCCGCGCGCGAGGCGCATCTGGCCGGCGCGACCGTGCTGCGCGGCCCGATGGGTTTTGGCCATTCCAGCCGCCTGCACACGGCGAAAATCCTCAGGCTGTCCGAGGATCTGCCGATGATCATCGAGATCGTCGACACCGAAGACAAGATCAAGGCGTTCCTGCCGACGCTCGACGCGATGATGCCGAGCGGGCTGATCACGCTGGAGAAGGTGCAGGTGCTGCAATACGGCAAGGACGTGAAGCACCCGCTGACGTGATCTCGCGCGGGTCTTCCCGATTGCGGCGCCAGATCGGCCGGGCGGCATGGTGGTGGACACAGTCCCAGCGAACCGGTCTCCGCGTGCAAATTCCCTGGTTACAGGGAAAATACAGGGATTTTTGAAGCAAAACAGCCGCTTCGAGCACCAAAGCGTAGCCGATTGCGCAGCTATTTCAATGGGTTGGGCGCGAATTTCCTGCGCCTAGGAACAGGGAATTTATCTTGCCTAACAGGGAAGGAACAGCGCCGGAACAGGGAACGTCGCGAGGTAATAGGGAATCCGGGGCGGCGCCAGCCCCGGGAGCCACGCAGGCGCACGCGATATCGTCGCCGCTGTCGACCGAGATCATCGCGCGCCTGCGCGCCGGCGATTACTCTTCCCGCTCCGCGTCCACCTCGCACTCGTCCTTGTCTAAGAAGAGCAACGTCGCCGCGAATCGGGCTCTTTTTGCCAGCGACATGACGACGTCGCACCCGCCTGGGTGGCAAAGCCAGTCCGTCGCGTTAGCCTCCTGATGGTTGGGCGCCCGACGGGCGCGGACGCGAGACGGCAGCCAGAACATTGGCCCCCTTGGTCAGTTAGGAGCGGAGCGAACTCCGCGTCCGACTCGTCGTAGCGAACAACGCCGTTGGGGAAGGCCGTCGGGTCGCTATTGGTGCTCACGTAATGTCTCGCCGCCACCTGACTCCACCGCCTCATTGCTCCACCGCCTTATTGCTTGATTTGAGCCCGATTCTCGCTTAAACTGAAGGTAAGCGGTCGCCGCCCCCGGAGGGCTTTGGGTGATCGCTTCGACGCCTGTGCGCCCTCGGCGGGTACCGACAGGACTTCAACGAAACTCGCGGCTACGCGGTCTCGGTGAATGTCTGTCTCGCACCTGCAAGGCCGCAGCGGTCATTTCCGAAACCAGCGCAGCCGCCAACCGATGTGGAATATCGGCATGGCGCACGTTCACGAACACGGCCTAGTCAACAAGCTTTCGCTGACGAGCGAAGGTCCCGAAATCGAGCGCATCGCGCTCGCCCGGCTTCGGCCCTGGACCCGAAACGCCAGAACCCACTCGCGAAAGCAGCTGCGCCAGATCGCCGACAGCATAACGCGGTTCGGGTTCACCAATCCGGTGCTGATCGACGGCGAGAACAGAATTCTCGCCGGTCACGGTCGCGTCGAAGCGGCCAAGCTCATCGGCATGACGGAAGTCCCCTGCCTGCGCTTCGACCACATGAGCGCGTCGGAAAAGCGCGCCTATGTTCTGGCCGACAACAAGCTCGCCTTGAACGCCGGCTGGGATGAGGAACTGCTGGCCCAGGAGCTCAAGGAGCTCAGCGAGGCCGATCTCGACTTTTCGCTCGACATTACCGGCTTCTCGATCGCCGAACTCGACAGCTTGATCGAGGAGCTCGCGCCAGAAGAGGCGGGCGACCCTGCCGAAGACGCTCTACCCAATCCGGCCACTACCCCGCGGCGCTGCAAGCCGGGCGACATCTACCGCCTCGGCCCGCATCGGCTGATCTGCGGCGACGCGCTCGACGCCCGGACCGTCGAGGCGCTGATGGACGGCGAAACCGCCGAAATGGCATTCACCGATCCCCCGTACAACGTGCGCATAGACGGCAACGTAAGCGGACTTGGCAAAGTGCGCCACGAGGAGTTCGCAATGGCCTCGGGTGAGATGAGTCCGCAGGAATTTACGGCCTTCCTCTCTCGCGCCTTTGCCAATCTCGCCGCTCACAGCGGCGACGGCTCGGTCCACTTCATCTGCATGGATTGGCGGCATATGGGAGAAATGCTGGAAGCCGGCGGCGCAAACTACGCGGAACTCAAAAACCTGATCGTCTGGGTCAAGGACAACGGCGGCATGGGTTCGTTCTATCGCTCCCGGCACGAACTCGTCTTCGCGTTCAAGAAAGGCGCGGCGACGCATATCAATAGCTTCGAACTCGGGCAGCACGGCCGCTACCGCACCAATGTCTGGGAGTATCGCGGCGCGAACTCGCGGGGAGCCGGGCGGATGGAAGAGCTCGCGATGCACCCGACGGTAAAGCCGGTCGGCATGATCGCCGACGCGATCAAGGACGTCTCGCGACGTAACGGCGTCGTGCTCGACCTGTTCGGCGGCTCCGGCTCGACCCTGATTGCTGCGCACAAGACGGGTCGGCGCGCCAGGGTGTGCGAGCTAGACCCTGTCTATTGCGACCGCATTCTCGCCCGCTGGGAGAAGTTCGCGAAAGACGACGCCGAATTGACTGCATGCGGAATCGGTTCGGCTGCAATAATTGGGCAAGAAGGGAGTTCGAGTGACTCTGAGCGAGGCCAGTCGCCCTGCCTTGCGATGGGCGCAGTTGACCAATCGTCTTTAAATCGAGACGAGCTCGAGCGCGGGGTTCAGAATGCGGCGCCGAGGGAGTAGGCAATGCCGAGCAAGGCTACTCCCCCACTCAAGCCGCCATCATCCGAGGCCGACCCGCACGAAGTCGGCTACAAGAAGCCGCCGGTGACACACCAATTCAAAAAGGGGGTTTCCGGAAACCCGCGTGGCCGACCGAAGGGGGCGCGAAACAAGCGTCCGGCGCCCTACGAAGAGCGGCTGAAAGAAATCATCCTCGACGAGGCTTACCGGACGATCAAAGTCAACGAGGGCGCCAAGCGGATCAAGTTGTCCATGGCCCAGGCCATCGTCCGAGCGCTGGTCGTAAATGGCGCGCGCGGGCAGCTCCGCGCGGCTCAAGCGTTCATGGCGTTGTTGTCGGGCACGGAGCGGACCAGCAAGGTTGCGCACGAAAGATATTTGGAAGCGGCCATCGCATACAAATTGGAATGGGAGAGCGAGCTCGAACGCCGTCGCCAATCGGGAGAGACCGGGCCCGAGCCCCTGCCGCATCCCGACGACATCGTGATCGACATGCGAACCGGCGCCGTTGCGGTTAAGGGGCCGATGACAATAGAAGACAAAGCGAAATGGGATCGAAAAGCTGCGCCTCTCCTCACCGAGGCGGCCGAAATCGAATCGGACAAGATTTCGGGGGCGATCGCGCCTGATGTGGCGCGTGCAGTGATTTCCTCGAAGCGGTTGCAGACGGACAAATTCGGCCTGAGAAACTACGGGGACGAGATGACGGTCGAAACCAGCACACCCGTTAGGGTCTACCAGACACGCGAGCTCGATATCTCGACGCTCTCGGATGAGCAGCTAGACGCCCTCGAGGAGGCGCTTAGGGCGACCGTGGCGCAGCTTGCGGCGCCGGGCGATCCCAATCACGAATAGGTTGATTCATTTGGGATTTCTTATTCGGCTCGAGAACTCGATCTCGGCGCACCGGGCGCTGCGCAGGCCCGTCATCGACCCGCGTCCGAAGTCGCCGTTGCGCTCGAACGCCTCGCGATAAGCGTCAAACAGCGGCTCGCCGAGGCGGACGCGCGCGCCCAGGAAGTTTTCGGACGTGTTCGCAAATCGAGCGGGGTAATCCGTAATTCACGCAGACCGTGCGAAAAGTTGGCGCGGTCCGCTTGAACAGGATCGCTGGGTTGAATGTAGCGAATTCGAGTGGGATGGCCGGATTTCGGCTCTGTACGACGGCCTGTGACGTTCGTGGCCGCGCCTGGGAGCGTAGGGGACGTTCGGCAAGCGGTTGCAGCCTCCACTCAGGCTGTTATTCGGCTTGCGATTTGACCCCTCATCGGCTTTCGAAGTTAACCCTACTGCGAGGCAGAAAATGCGTTATTCTGGATGGGGTTGGTGTAGCGGGAGTAGGGTCAACCTTGGAAGCTGGAAGCCGATGAAAGGTCAAACCGCACGCCGATTCACACAATCTCAGCGGATCCCCGTCAAACTCAGCCCGTGTTGCTGCCGTGAATGCGCGGTTTCAAGGGATGCGGACATTGGCCGGAACCCGGCCTTGCGCCATCTGCGGACAAGCGCAAACGCGGCTAGACCGGTTGTCAAGCCGGCCCTGGTATTCGCCGTTACTGGGTCTATACGCCAATTAGCGTCGCAACAATGTGAGTTTGTTGAGTTCAGCGGCGTCGCTCGCGCGACTCGACCTGAAGCCACGCTGCGCCAGTTCAATAATAGCCTGCCGCCCGCATCACCTTGTCCGCCAATTCCTGCGCGCGGTCGAGCGCGACGCAGTCGCTGACCTCGCCGCGCACCGCCCGATGGATCTCCTGCCCCAGGATTTCCTCGAGCAGCAGATATTCCGGCACCGGCGGGCGCGGCCACGCCTTCAGCATATTTTGTTTGGCGAGCTTGTCTACAACGCTGACGATCGGCGAGGTCGCCGCGGCCTCGGGGTCGGCGGCGACGCTGAAGCGCGGCGCGACGGGAAAGCCGTTTTGCACATTGGCTTTCATCGCTTCCGGCGAGGTCATCCAGGCGATGGCTTCGAAGGCGAGTTCGATACGGTCCTCCGGCAGGTTGGCGGGGATGCCGAGCAGGAAGCCGCCAATCGGATTGTTCGAGGCCCCGTTAGGTCCGCGCGGCTGCGGCAAATAAGTCACCTTGCGCTTCACCGCCGAGGAGATGTCGGTCTCGAACCGCGCGGCGCGAACCGTCCAGCAATAGGCGAGCGCAGTCTGGCCGGAAAGGAACGACGTCGTGCGACGGTCCCAGTCCATTTCGAGAATGTCGGGCGGGGAGAATTCCCTCAGCCGCCTGAGATAGTCGAGCACGCTGCGGCCGGCCTCCGAATTGATCTGCGGGCGCAATTGCTCGCCCTGCGCGTCGTCCACGCCCATTGCGAGGCTCGACTTCGGAATCTTCAGGATCGACTCGCCGCAGCACCCCATCAGGAACATGAAGGTGGAGGCGATCGGCATCCCGCGGCCGCCGTTCCAGGCGATGCCGTATCGCTCCTTGGCGGGCTGATGGAAGTGCTTCGCCGCGGCGACCGTCTTTTCGAAGGTCGTGGGATATTCGAACCTGTCCTTGTCAAACAGGTCCGTGCGCGCGGCCAGCAGTTCGATCGTGCAGTAGATGGGAACGCCGAACTGCCGCCCGCGCCAGGACCCCATCGACCAGACGGTAGGATGAAAATCGAGCGACGAGATCGTCGCCGCCTTGATGTAATCGTCCAGCGGAAGGATCAGCTGCTTCTTCACCGCTTCGCCGAGCCAAGGCGCATTGATGGCGACAATGTCATATTCGGACACGGCCTTTAGCGAATTCTCGATCAGTTGCTCGTGCAGCAGGGGAAGCTTTCTGAGATCGAAATTCTTGCGCGACGCCATGTTGTTGCGGAAGTCCGCCCACATGTTGCGCATGGACAGGAAATAATTGTCGTCGTTGAGAAGAAACTTGATCTCGCGGCGGCCGCGAAACAGGCTTTCAATCAGGCGCGGCGGCGGAATGATCTGGGCGGCGAAATAGGAACCGCCGAAATAGAAATCCTCCTCGCTGTCCGTCTTGGCGCGCAAGCCGAAGGTTTCGGCTAGCAGGAACTTGATGCGCCGTGCGTATTGCGTGAAGCTTTCCATCAGTTCGCCGCTCGGCGCCAGCCTGAAGCGCTTGCCGGTTTCGCTGGCGGATTTCGTGACGATGTGGCCACTTTCGATCAGCGCGTGGATGCGCCGCATCGCCGTCGCGTGCGGGACTTTCGCCACCGACGCCAGCGTCGAGATGGCGATGGCGTTGCCGGCGATGTGATTGCGCACGAGGAACAGCAGAATGTTCCAGGTCGCATCCTCCTCCGCCACCGGCACGAGTTCCTGAAACGGCATGCGCACCCGTTCGAGGAAGGCGATGATGCGGAGGAGTTCGTGTTCAGTCATGCGACGGCAGTGGCTTTCCTCGCCCTTGGGGGCGCCTCACCGCGCCTGACGATCTCCTGGAGCTTGTCGCGAAGAATATCAACCGCGCGAAAGCCGTAAAGAGCGTCAGGGGATGACCTTGTCCGCCCGCAGCGTCGCGAACAGGTCGAGAAATGCGGCTTCCGTGTTTTGGTAGGCGGTAAAGCCAAGCTTGCGGCTGGCGGCCATGTCGGACATCACCTCGATCGGACGGCCGAGGTCGAGGTCGGTGTGCCAGGGCGAGGCGACGCGGGCGAGGTCGGGTTCGACCAGCCCCTGTTTGGCGGCCATGCCCCTCCACACCGGCGCGTCGTCGGCCATCTGCGCCTCCAGCGACGCCGCTTCGCCCGTGTAGCCCTCCCATTCGACGCCGAACCATCGGGCGAGCCGCGGCCACATCCAGTTCCAGCGGAAGATGTCGCCGTTGACGATGTTGTAGGCGTTGTTCTTGGCGAAGTCGTTGGTGCTGGCCCAGACGAGCTGCTTGCCGAGGATGCGGGCGTCGGTCATGTCGCTGAGGCCGTTCCACTGCGCGGCGCTGCCGGGGAACTTGAACTTGCGCCCCGTCTCCTTGCAGATCGAGGCGTAGGCGGCGAGCGTTGAGCCCATATTCATCGCATTGCCGATCGCCTTGCCGATGATCGTGTGCGGTCGGTGCACGCTCCAGGTGAACCCGTCGCGCGCCGCGGCGGCGTAGACTTCGTCCTCCTGCGCGTAATAGAAATTGGGCAGGTCGAGGCGCGGCTGCTCCTCGCGCACCGGCATCAGCGGCATCGTTCCGGCTTTGACATAGGCGTCGAACGGCCCCAGATAATGCTTGAGGCCGGTGACGAGCGCGACGTGGCGCACCGAGCGGGCGGGGGCGAGAGCGGCGAGCAACGTTCGCACCGCGCCGGCGTTGACCCTGATGTTCTCCTCTTCGCTGGATTGGCGCGACCAGGTCGTCAAATAGACATGCGACGGCTTCAGTCCCGCGAGCGCCTTGCCGACGCTGTCGGGATCGGTCAGATCGGCCGCGACATGGGTGGCCTCGGGCGCGAGGCCTTCCGGCCGGCGCGAGAGGCCGAGCACGCGCGCGCCGGCCTGGGCCAGTTCGTGAGACACGCCGCGCCCGGCGATTCCGGTGGCGCCGACGACGAGGGCTTCGATGGGCATGTTTTGGCTCCGTGCGTTCGCGGTTACCGAATGTTGACCATGACCTTCATTTCGCGCCCCGCGGGGTTCAGCAGCGAGCGGAAACCCTTCTCGACGATCTCTCCGGGCTGGATGCGGCCGGTGATGATCTTCTCGACCGGCAACTTGCCGCTGGAGATCATGCGGATGACGCGCGGCCACATCGTCACTTCATAGCACCACGTCGCCTCGATCGTGATGTCCTTCAGCGCCCACAAGGCCGGATCGACCAGCGCCTTCTTGACGTGCAGGCCCGTCTGCACGACCGTGCCGTGGTTGCGCACCGCCTCCACGCAGGTGTTGAGGGCGAGTTCGATGCCCGAGCACTCGATGGCCGCGTCGACGCCGACGCCTTCCTCGGTGTGCTCGCGGATATAGTCCACGACATTGACCGCGCGCGGGTCGAGCACGGCGGCGGCGACGCCGAGGCTCTCGATGTGCCGGCGCCGGTTGGCGTTGGGCTCGCTGACGAAAATCTTCGAGGCGCCGACGGCGTCGCAGATCAGGATGACCAGCGCGCCGATCGGGCCGGCGCCGGTGACGAGCACCGTGCTGCCGCCGGTGATCTTGGCGCGGTCGACGCCGTAGAGCGCCACCGCGGTCGGCTCGACCATCGCGCCCTGTTCATCGCTGACATTGTCGGGAATCGGATTGGCGTTGTAGTCGTTGATCACCGCGAGTTCACCCATCCCACCCCAGGCCCAGCTCAGGCCGATGCAGCCCATGCTCGGGCTCAAATGGTTGAGGCCGCGGCGGCTGTAGTAGTCGTCGAGCGGCATCACCAGCGGCTGGATCGACACGCGGTCGCCCTTGCGCACGCGGGTCACCGAGCGCCCGGTCTCGACCACTTCGGCCGAGAATTCGTGGCCGAGGATTTGCGGCAGGGTGGCGCCGGTGAACTTGTGCGGGTTGATCGGCGTGACGATCGGGCCGCCGGCGAATTCGTGCAGGTCGGTGCCGCAGATGCCGCAGGTGAGCGGGCGCACGAGAACTTGGGCGTCGCCCAACGCGTCCGGCGCCGCCACTTCGTCGAGCCGCACGTCCTCTTTCGCGTAGAACCTCACCGCCTTCATCGCACCCTCCCCGTCAGCGCCGCCGCTCGCGCAGCTTGGAGCCAACTTTTGTCGCGCCGCGAGCAAGACCCGACGCGGAGCCGTTTCCGCACGCCTGATATATCTCCGCCGCCGCGCATCGGTTCATTCGCTTTTGTCCAGAATGAGTATTTTTCCGGCGCCGAAGCCGCATCGGCAAGCGGTAATCTCAGGCCAAGGCCGCAGCCGGCCAGGTCGGCGCGGCGGTTCAGGGAGGAGCGCGCATGTCGAGGCTTGCGGGCAAGGTCGCCATCGTCACCGGCGGCGCGCAGGGCATAGGCGAGGCAATCGCCGCGCGGCTCGTCGCCGACGGCGCGAAGGTCGCCGTCGCCGACCTCAACGGCGACAAGGCCAAGGCCGTGGCCAAGCGTCTGACGCGCGGCGGCGGCGAGGCCATCGGCGTGGCGGTGGACGTGGCCGAGCGCGCCGAGGTTCGCGCCGCCATCGCAGCGACCGTCGCCGCCTTCGGCCGGCTCGACATCCTCTTCAACAACGCCGGCTTCAACAAGCCGCTGCCTTTCCTGGACGTCGACGAAGCCAACTTCAACGCCATTCTGCGCGTAAACGCCTGGGGCGTGCTGCTATTCACCCAGGAGGCGGCGCGGCAGATGATCGCCGAGGGGCATGGCGGCAAGATCGTCAACACCGCCTCCATCGCCGGTCGCCAGGGCTACGCCGAATTCGCGCCCTATTGCGCCAGCAAGGCCGCCGTCATTTCGCTGACCCAGGCCGCCGCGCGCGAGTTCGCCAAGCACAAGATCACCGTCAACGCCTTCGCCCCCGGCGTCGTCGTCACGCCGCTGTGGGACGGGCTCGAACAGGACATGATCGACAAGGGCGTCATTAAACAGAAGGGCGAGTTCATCGAAAGCTTTTCGTCGAGCATTCTGCTCGGCTTTCCCGCACAGCCGAGCGACATCGTCGGCGTGACGGCGTTCCTCGCCTCGCCCGATTCCGACTACGTGACCGGGCAGGTCATCATGGCGGACGGCGGCATGGTGCTTGTCTGACGTCGGCGCGCCGCCATTCAAATATTCATTTTGAGAATGATTTCGGGCCGGGAACTCGGCCGTCGTGGCAAAGTCTTTCGCATAACATCGTGGGATGGAAGCTTCGAGATGGCATCCGAGCAAAGCGCCGCAGCGCCGCAAGGCGCGCCGCCCAACGACGACATCGGCGTCGAAACCCGGCTGGAGCTGTTCCGCCTCCAGATCGAAATCCGCGATTGCGAGAAGCGCGCCTACGATTTGTTCCTGCAAAACCTGATCAAGGGCACGAGCCATCTGTCGCTGGGGCAGGAGGCGGTCGCGGCGGGGTTCGGCGTCGCGATGCGCAAGAGCGACAAATCCTTCTGCACCTATCGCGGCCACGCGCACACGCTGGCCCGCGGCGCGGCGATGGAGGGCATGCTCGGCGAATTGATGCTGCGCGACATCGGCCTCATGCGCGGCAAGGGCGGCTCGATGCATCTGACCTCGGTCGAGCATGGCGTGATGGGCTCCTACGCCATCATCGGCGCACATCTGCCGATCGCCTGCGGATCGGCGTGGCGGGCGCAATATCTCGGCGAAAAGGACGTCTCCGTCTGTTTCTTCGGCGACGGCACGACCAACATCGGCGCGTTCCACGAGGCGCTCAACTTCGCCGTGA
>JAGWRL010000078.1 GCA_028876585.1 Pseudomonadota bacterium
ACCGGGCGGTTCGTGATCGGCGGTCCGGACGGCGATTGCGGTGTGACCGGCCGTAAGATCATCGTCGACACCTATGGCGGCGCCTCGCCGCATGGCGGCGGCGCCTTCTCGGGCAAGGACCCATCGAAGGTCGACCGCTCGGCCGCCTATGCCGCGCG
Organism: Pseudomonadota bacterium; assembly: GCA_028876585.1. The sequence goes on from JAGWRL010000078.1 coordinate 159, forward strand.
CTATCTCGCCAAGAACGTCGTCGCGGCGGGATTGGCCGATCGCTGCACGTTGCAGCTTTCCTACGCCATCGGCGTCGCCCGGCCGCTGTCGATCTACGCCGACCTGCACGGCACCGGCCACATCGACGAGGCCAAGCTGGAGGCCGCGCTGATGGACGTGATGAACCTCACGCCGCACGGCATCCGCCAGCACCTGCAACTCAACCGGCCGATCTTCGCGCGCACCTCGGCTTATGGCCATTTCGGCCGCACGCCGGATGCGGACGGCGGCTTCTCCTGGGAGAAGACGGACCTCGCCGACAAGCTCAAGGGCCTCGCCTGACGCCTGCGCAGACGACGCGCCGCGCCCTCTACGGGCGCGCGAAGGGCAAAGCGTTGCGGGCGCATCAGGCGGAACTGATGCGCGAGCTGGCGCCGCGCCTCGCCGTCGATCTCGCGGCGTTGCGCGGCGGGCGGCTGTTCGCGCCCGAGCGCGAGCTTTGGCTGGAAATCGGCTTCGGCGGCGGCGAGCACCTGCTCGCCCGCGCCGCCGAGAACCCTGACGTCGGCTTCATCGGCTGCGAGCCGTTCGTCAACGGCGTGGCGAAGCTGCTGGCGGGAATCGAGGCGAGCGGCCTCGACAATATCCGCGTCCACACCGACGACGCTTTGGCGCTGCTCGACGCGGTTCCGGACGCCGCGTTCGCCCGCATCTATCTGCTCTATCCCGATCCATGGCCGAAGCGGCGCCAGCAGAAGCGGCGCTTCGTGTCGGAGCGCAACATCGCCGCGCTGGCGCGCGTGTTGCGGCCGGGCGGGCAACTGCGCTTCGCCACCGACATCGACGATTACGCCGGCTGGACGCTGCGCCGGTTTCTCGCCTCGCCGCAGTTTGTCTGGGAGGCGCGGACCGCCGACGACTGGCGCCAGCCGTGGGAGGGCTGGGCGCCGACGCGCTACGAGGCGAAAGCGCGCACGGCGGGACGCGGGTCGGCCTATCTGACGTTCAGGCGGAAGTAGAGAGACGCCTCAGTTTGCCGCGAAAGCTTGGCGAATGTCGGCGGCGCTGTTGCGCGAGGGGTAGGGCGTCTCCGGTATGGGAGCGCCAAGATGGGCGCATAAAGCCGGCCAGCCGTCGCCGAGACGATGCACATGCAGGCGGTCGGCGGGAACGGCGTCGAGCACGGCGCGCACATGCGCCTCATAAACCGCGATGGCGTGCGCCTTGTCGTCCGGCCGGCCGCCGAACACCTGATCGGCGATCAGCGTCACCACCAGAGAGCCGCGATCCTCGACGCGCTTGATATAGGCGAGAATGGTCTGCTCGAAACTCGCCCACCAGCCTTCCGACGAGCGGTAGGTCAGCACGACCTTGGCGGCCGGAAAATGTTCGATCAACTCGCGCCAGTAGAAGGCCGACGGCCAGTCGACGCAGGACGAAAAGCCCTGAAACAGCGCCTCCCAGTCCGGCTTTGCCCCCTTCGCGAGCGCCCGCCAGGCGGCGCGTTGGCCTTCGTCGCGGTTGACCTCGAACATGTGGTGGCAGGGACCGGCGCCGAGCAGATTGAGCGCCTCGCGCAGCGAATCCGTGCCCGTGCGCCCAAATCCCGCGCCGATGACCTTTAGCGCCACGTCCCGCCTCCCCCCTATTGCGGCGAATCGGCTGTCGCAGGCGTCGGCGCCGGCTTCAGCCACCGCAGCACCGGCGCCCGCGCCGCGCGCGTCTCGTCGAGCCGCCGGCGCGGCGCCAATCGCGGCGCGGCGGTGAACCGCTCGACCTCGCCGCGCTTGGCCCGCATCGCCAGATCGCGCAACGTCATCAGGAACAGGTCGAGGCTCGCCTTCGATTCCGATTCGGTCGGCTCGATCAGCATCGCGCCGTGGACGACGAGCGGGAAATACATGGTCATCGGATGATAGCCTTCGTCGATCATCGCCTTGGCGAAATCGAGCGTGGTGATCCCGGTGTCCTTCAACCAACTGTCGTCGAACAACGCCTCGTGCATGCAGGGGCGGTCGCCGAACGGCGCGCTCATCAGGTCCGACAGCGTGACGCGGACATAGTTGGCGGCGAGCACGGCGTCTTCGCTCGCTTGCCGCAAGCCATCCGAGCCGTGGCTGAGGATGAAGGCGAGCGCGCGCACGAACATGCCCATCTGGCCGTGGAACGCGCTCATGCGGCCGAATTCCTGGGCTTGCGCCTGTTCGACCAGATCGAGCTTCCCGTTGCGCGCGACGACATAGGGCACCGGCGCGAAGGCGGCCAGGCGCTGCGACAGCACCACCGGCCCGGCGCCGGGGCCGCCGCCGCCATGCGGGGTCGAAAACGTCTTGTGCAGGTTGATGTGCATGGCGTCGACGCCGAGATCGCCCGGCCGCGTCTTGCCGACGATCGCGTTGAAATTCGCCCCGTCGCAATAGAAATAGGCCCCCGCCGCATGCACCGCGTCGGCGATCTCGACGATCTCGCGCTCGAACAAGCCGCAGGTGTTGGGGTTGGTCAGCATGATCGCGGCGACTTCGGGCCCGAGCGCGGCGCGCACCGCCGCGGCCGAGACCGTGCCATCGGCCTGCGCCGGCACCGAGCGCACGGAAAAGCCGATCAACGCGGCGGTGGCGGGGTTGGTGCCATGCGCGGAATCGGGCACCAGCACGACATTGCGGGTCGCGCCCTCGCCGGCGGCTGCTATCGCCGCCTTGATCGTCATCATGCCGCAGAGTTCGCCATGCGCGCCCGCTTTCGGCGTCATTGCGACCGCCGGCATGCCGGTCATCGTCATCAGCGCCTGCGCCAGCTGGCGGATCAGGCCGAGCGCGCCCTGCACGGTCGCGACCGGCTGCAATGGGTGGACGTCGGCGAAGCCGGGCAGCCGCGCCATCTTTTCATTCAGGCGCGGATTGTGTTTCATCGTGCAGGAGCCGAGCGGATAAAGCCCGGAATCGATCGCATAGTTCTTGCGCGACAGGCGCACGTAATGGCGCAGCGTCTCCGGCTCGCTCAGACCGGGCAGGCCGATGGCGTCGCGGCGCGCATGCGGCCCGAGCCGGTTTTCGTGCGTGGGGCAAGCGTCGAAATCGACGCCGGTCGTGGTCGGGCGGCCGATCTCGAACAGCAGCGGCTCCTCGATGTCGAGGCCGCGATTGCCGGTGAAGGTGCGCACGGTTGCCGCGTCGCTCTCGACGGGGCGGGTGGGGCGGCCCTGGTTGTTCATGTCAATCTCCTGGGGTGGCGAGTCCGCGCGCCGATATTGCGATCCGATTTCGAGGGCGCGCCGCGCCGGCAAATCGTCACGGCGGTCAGGACGGCCAAACGACAGACACAAAAAAGGTCATTGGCGCAAACTATAGCGCAAGCGCCAGAGCCCGCAAGACCGGCAATGGCGCACCCCGTGGCGGTTTCGGGAAAGCGCGCGATTTTGTGACGGCGCGCTCGCCCAAGAACCCCTATAATGGCGACATGACGTGAACTCGTCGCGGCGAAAGCGCGCCGCCGGCGCGCCGGCTGAACCCTGCGGAGGGGGCTATGCGACCGTCAAGCGAAACTGACGCCTTATTCGCGATTCTGCGGGAATTGGCGGCGCCGGAGGCGGCCGGCGCGATTGAGTCGCTGGCCTTGCATGGCGATGAGCGAAGCCTTTGCCGAATCAACGCGCTCGATTTCGCGACCAAGAACGCCCTTGACGAGGAACTGACGATCGCGGGCTTTCTTCACGCCGCGCGGCTTGGTCTGTTCGAGTTGAACTGGAACGTGCTGTGCCCGGGCTGCGGCGGCGTGCTGGAAACCGGCTCCTCGCTCAAGATCGTCGCACACGACAAATATTCCTGCGCGCTCTGCGCGGCCGGTTACGAACCGACGCTCGATGAAGTCGTCGAAGTGACGTTCACGCTGAGCCCGAGCGTGCGGCGCATCGGCGCTCACGAGCCTCACACGCTGTCGATGATCGAGTACTATCGCCAGATTTTCTGGGGCTC
>JAGWRL010000010.1 GCA_028876585.1 Pseudomonadota bacterium
ATTGACGAGGCCGCCGGCTCCGGCATTCCGCACTGAGGCGACGATGCAACTGTTCCCTTGCCCGTTCTGCGGCCCACGCGCCGAGACCGAATTCGCCTTCGGCGGCGAAGCCGGCAAGGCGCGCCCCGAGGGCGAAGTCAGCGACCTCGCCTGGTCGCGCTATCTCTACGCCGAGGCCAATCGCAAGGGCGCGGCGCGCGAAATCTGGGTGCATCTCACCTGCGGCGAATTTTTCGCCATGGAGCGCGACACCGTCAGCCATGTCGTCAGTTCCACCTCGACGTTGAGGGCCGCGTCGTGACCGCGCGCCGCATCGGCGAGCGTGTGGGCGCGCGGCCGCTCAGCTTCCGTTTCGACGGACGGTCCTGCATCGGTCGCGAGGGCGACACGATCGCATCCGCGTTGATCGCCAATAATGTCAGGATCGTTGGCCGCAGCTTCAAATACCGCCGCCCGCGCGGGATCTGGGGCGCCGGCGTCGAGGAGCCGAACGCCATCGTCGACGTCAAGCTGGCGGGCCGCTCGACGCCGAACGTGCTGGCGACCACGACGCCGCTCGCCGAGGGCATGGACATCCGCGCAGGCGCCGCCTCGCCGAGCGCCGAGCGCGACCCGAGCGCGGTCCTCGATTGGTTGGCGCCGTTCCTGCCGTCGGGCTTCTATTACAAGACCTTCCTGTGGCCGAGCTGGGGCGCGTATGAGCCGCGCATCCGTGAAATGGCCGGCCTCGGCCGGCTCGATCCCGCCAACGCGCCGCCGGCGGATTGCCCGCGGATCAACGCGACCTGCGACGCGCTCGTGGTCGGCGCCGGCCCCGCCGGCCTCGCCGCCGCACGGGCGGCCGCGCGCGCCGGCCTGCGGGTGATGCTGGTTGACGATCAACCGGCGCCCGGCGGGGCATTGTCGCATCGCCCCGCCCGCATCGAGGGCGCGGACGGCCTGGATTGGGCGGCGGGCGTCGTCGCCGAACTCGCCGACAAAGGCGCGCGCGTGCTGGCGAACGCCACCGCTTACGGCGTTTATCAGCACAATCTCGTCTGTGTCTGGCAACGCCGCTTCGGCGCACCGGACGCGCTATGGCGCGTGCGCGCGAAAACCATCGTCGTCGCCGCCGGCGCGATCGAGCGGCCGCTGGTGTTTCCCGACAACGACCGTCCCGGCGTGATGTCGGCGGAAGCGGCGCTGATCTATCTCAGACGCCACGATCTGCGTGTCGGCGAGCGCGTCGTGGTGGCGACCAACAACAGCGGCGCCTATGCGGTCGCGCGGGCGCTGCGCGACGCCGGCGCCCGCGTCACCGTCGCCGATTTTCGCACCCGCGACATCCCCGCGATCGAGGGCCTCGACATCCGCCCCGGCGCGAGCATCGACGCGGTGCACGGCCGCACGGTCGAGGCGGTGACGATCTCCGGCGCGCGGCTCGAAGCGGATACGCTGCTCATATCCGGTGGCCGCACGCCGAGCGTGCATCTGCACGCGCAGGCGCAGGGCAAGCTGCGTTATGACGAAACACGCGCCGCGCTGGTTCCCGCCGCCGCGGTCGCGGGCCTCAGCGTCGTCGGCGCCGCCAACGGAACTTTCGATCTCGGCCCCGCGCTCGCCGAGGCGCAGGCTTTGTTTGATCCGGCGTCTCCCGCGCTGGCGGTGGAGAGCGCGGAACCGCGTTACGCCATCGAGCCGGCATGGCCGAAGCCCGGCTCGAAGGGCCGGCAATGGATCGATTTCCAGAACGACGTGACGCTCAAGGATGTCGAACTCGCCGCGCGCGAGAATTTTCAATCGGTCGAGCATCTCAAGCGCTACACCACGCTCGGCATGGCGAACGATCAGGGCAAGACCTCCAATCTCAACGGCCTCGCCGCGCTGGCGGCGACCACCGGGCGGACGATCGCGCAAACCGGGACCACGACTTACCGGCCGCCTTTCACCCCGGTTCCGCTCGCCATCATCGGCGGCCGGCGGCGCGGCGAATTGTTCAATCCCGTGCGCCGCCTCGGGCTGGAGCCGGAGCATCGCCGGCTGGGCGCGGTGATGCGCGAATATGGCGGCTGGCTGCGGCCGGCCTGGTATGGCGAAGGCGAAGCGGCGATCGCGCGCGAGGCGGAAATGGCGCGCGCGAGCGTCGGCGTGCTCGACGCCTCGCCGCTCGGCAAGATCGAAGTGTTCGGCCCGCAGGCGGGGGCGTTGGTCGATTTCAATTCCTACAATACGATCTCGACGCTGAAGCCGATGCGCATCCGCTACGGCTTCATGCTGACCGAGACCGGCTTCGTCTATGACGACGGCGTCGTCGCCAAGGTGAACGATCAGCACTATATCGTCTCCTGCTCGTCGGGCCATGTCGCCGGCGTCGTCGCGCGGTTGGAGGAGTGGCGGCAGGATCGGTTCGATCCGGCGCGGGTGACGATCCACAATTCGACGCTGCAATGGGCGACGCTGACCGCGACCGGACCGCAGGCGAAAGCGCTCGTCGCCAGCCTCGATCTCAGGGTCGATTTCGACGATTCCGCGCTGCCGCACATGAGTTTCGTCGACGCCGTCTTCGCCGGTCGGCCGGCGCGCGTGGCGCGGGTGAGCTTCACCGGCGACCGCTCCTACGAGATCTCGACGCCCGCGCGTCTCGCGCCCGAACTGCTCCGCGCCATGCTCGCGGCGGCCGAACGGCTCGGCGGCGGGCCGCTCGGCTCCGAAGCGTTGCTGCTCCTGCGCGCGGAGAAGGGCTATCTGATCGTCGGTAAGGACAGCGACGGCGTGACCATGCCGCACGATCTCGGCCTCATGGGTCCGCGCGCGCAGCGCAAGAACGAATATGTCGGCAAACGCTCGCTGTTCACCGACAGCGCTTGCGACGACAACCGGCGCCATTTCGTCGGCCTCGCCGCGTCCGGCGCCGAGCCGCTGCCGACCGGCGCGCACGCGATCGAAACCGGGGGCGGACGGCGGCGCTCGATCGGCTTCGTCACGTCGAGCTATGTCTCTCCGACGCTCGGTCGTCCGATCGCGCTCGGCCTCATCGAGCGCGGCCGGGCGCGCATCGGCGAGACGGTCGAGCTTCAGCACCTCGGCCGAAGCCTGACGGCGACGATTTGCGCCCCCTGTTTCCTCGATCCCGAGGGAGTTCGCCTGAATGCCTGACGCCGCGCCCGATCCGATGGCGAAATGGACGCCGGTTCCCGATTGGAGCGGCGCGCGGCTGGCGCGGCCGGGCTGGACGGCGGCGCCCGTCAGCGGCCTGTTCCAGACCTTGTTGAGCGGCGATCTCTCCGCCGCTTTCGCGACGCTCTCCCCCGCGCCGGCCTCAATCGGCCTGTGGGCGATCGCCGCGTCCGCGCGCGCGGCGATCCGCATCGGCCGCGATCGCGCGCTGCTGGTCGCGACGGAGCCCGTCGCACTCGCGACGGGATGGCGGGCCGGCGGCTGGGCCGCTTCCGACGCTAGCGACGCCTACGCCGTTATTGACATCGCCGGCCGAACTTTGCGCGAAATCATCGCAGAGGCGACCTCCGCCGAAGTGGAGGCGGGCAGCGCCTCGGCGGCGATCTCCTTCGCCGACGTTCCCGCGCTGTTATATCGTCTGGCCGCCGACCACGCGCGCGTGCATGTCGAAGCCTGTTTCGCGCCCTATCTCTGGCGCTGGCTGGAAACCCGCTGAAAGCGGCGCCCGACAGCAAGCCATTGTCGCGTTATAATCCAGATGCGATTCGTGAGTACGCTGGGCGAGGCGGTTGCCGATTCGCGACGGAGAACGGGGAATGGCGGCTGCGGGCAAATCGAGGGCGAAGGCGGAGGTCGGCCGCGCCGTATCGGCCGAACTGATCGCCGTCCTCGCCGCGGTCACCGACGGCCAGCCCAGGGTGCTGACGATCCATGACGGCGCGAGCCTGCCCTCCGGCCCGTTCGAGGTCGGCCACCGCTCGTTGCAGCACGGGCTGCGCGATTGGGTGGCGCAACAGACGCGCCATTCCCTCGGCTATGTCGAGCAGCTCTATACGTTCGCCGACCGGGATAGAAAGCCCGGCGGATCGGATCAGCGCGCCATCTCGATCAGCTATCTCGCGCTGACGCGCGAGCAGCGCGCGGCGGCGCCGGAGGTGGAATGGCGCGACTGGTACGATTATTTTCCCTGGGAAGACCATCGCGCGGGGCCGCCGCCCGTGATCGCGCAGACGCTGGCGCCACGCCTGCGCGCATGGGCGGAGGCGGCGGCGGACGGCGAGGCGCGACAAAGCCGCTGGCGGCGCGCGGCGATCGCCTTCGGGCTGGAGGGGCGGGCCTGGAACGACGAATGGGCGCTCCAGCGCTATGAATTGCTGTACGAGGCCGGTCTCGTCGCCGAGAGCGGCGGCGACGGCGCGGGCCGCGCCATGACGGGCGACCATCGCCGCATCCTGGCGACGGGGATCGCGCGGCTGCGGGCGAAGATCAAATATCATCCGGTCGTGTTCGAACTGCTGCCGGATTCCTTCACGTTGCTGCAATTGCAGAAATGCGTCGAGGCGCTGGCGGGACGGCGGGTGCACAAGCCCAATTTCCGCCGCCTGATCGAGCAGCAGGAACTGGTCGAGGAGACCGGCGCCGCCGTCTCCGACACCGGCGGGCGCCCCGCCAAACTGTTCCGCTTCCGCCACGAGGTGCTGGAGGAGCGCGCCCTGGCGGGGACGAAGCTGCCGCTCGCGCGGGCTTGACAACCCTTATTCTCATGATAAGTATATCGACTTATATTCTCACCGTGAGTATAAGCCGATGCTCGACGTCCTCGACTTTTCCACGCGCGCAAGCGCGCTGCATGAGCGCGTGAAGCGGGTCATTCCGGCGCTCGAATGGCCCGCCTTCGCCGGCGACATCGAAGCGATCCTGGCGTTGAAGGCGCAGCGCGACGCGGTCATTCTCGCCCACAATTACCAGACGCCGGAAATCTTCCATTGCGTCGCCGACATCGTCGGCGACAGCCTGGCGCTGGCGCGCAAGGCGATGCAGGTCGAGGCCAAGGTCATCGTGCTGGCGGGCGTCCATTTCATGGCCGAGACCGCCAAGCTGCTGAACCCGGAAAAGACTGTGCTGATCCCCGATCTGCGCGCCGGCTGCTCGCTGGCGGATTCGATCACGCCCGAGGACGTCCGGCGGCTGCGCCGGCGCCATCCCGGCGTGCCGATCGTCACCTACGTCAACACCTCGGCGGCGGTGAAGGCCGAATCGGACATCTGCTGCACCTCGGGCAACGCCAGGGCGGTGGTGGAATCGCTCGGGGTTCCCCGCGTCATCATGCTGCCCGACCAATATCTCGCCCGCAACGTCGCGGCGCAGACCCGGGTCGAGATCATCGCCTGGAACGGCCATTGCGAAGTGCATGAGCGCTTCACGCCCGACGACATCCGCCAGCTGCGCGAGGATCACCCCGGCGTGGTCGTGCTCGCCCATCCCGAATGTCCGCCCGAGGTGGTCGCGGTCGCGGATTTTTCCGGCTCGACCGCCGCCATGTCCGACTATGTCGGCGCCCACAAGCCGGCGCGCGTCGTGTTGATGACGGAATGTTCGATGAGCGACAATGTTGCGGTCGATCACCCGGAAGTCGAATTCATCCGGCCGTGCAACCTGTGTCCGCACATGAAGCGGATCACGCTCGCCAACATTCGCCACGCGCTGGAGACCAATGCGCATGAAGTGACGATCGACCCCGCCATCGCCGATCGCGCCCGCCTCGCCGTAGAGCGGATGTTGGCGGTATGAGCGGCCGCGTCGCGATCATCGGCGCGGGCGTCGCCGGGCTGATGACGGCGCTGCGGCTGGCGCCGCAGCCGGTCGTGCTGCTCTCCAAGGCGCCGCTCGGCGACAACGCGGCGAGCGCCTGGGCGCAAGGGGGCCTGGCGGCGAGCCTCGGCGCCGACGATTCGCCCGCGCTGCATCTTGAGGACACGTTGGCGGCGGGCGACGGCCTTTGCGACGAGGGCGTCGTGGCGGATTTCGTCCGCGCCGCGCCGGCCGCGATCGAGGCGCTGGCGAGGCTCGGCGTGCGCTTCGACCGCACATCAGAGGGGGCGTTTCGCCTCGGGCTGGAGGCCGCGCATCGCCGCCGCCGCATCGTCCACGCCGCCGGCGACGGCACGGGGCGGGAAGTGATGCGCGCCCTCGTCGAAGCCGTGCGCCGCACGCCGTCGATTGAAATTCTCGAAGGTTTTGAGGCGCGTCGTCTGCTCGTCGACGACAACAGCGCCCGCGGCGTGGTCGCGGTCGGCGCGGCGGCGACGGTCGCGGTCGAGACCGACAGAATCGTCATCGCCACCGGCGGCATCGGCGGCTTGTTCCTGGAAAGCACGAATCCGCCGGGGAGCTTCGGTCAGGGCCTCGCGCTCGCCGCGCGCGCCGGGGCGGCACTGGCCAATCTCGAATTCATCCAGTTTCACCCCACCGCGTTCGACGGCCCGGCGCGCCCGATGCCGCTCATCAGCGAAGCGGTGCGCGGCGAGGGCGCGATCCTGATCGATGAAACCGGCCGCCGCTTTCTCGCCGACCAACCCGGCGCCGAACTCGCCGCGCGGGACGTCGTCGCCCGGGCGATCTGGCGCCATATCGGCGAGGGGCATCGCGTGTTCCTCGACGCGCGCGCCGCGCTCGGGCGCCATTTCGCGCAACGGTTTCCCGCCATCGCGGCCGCCTGCCGGGCGGCCGGCGTCGATCCCGCGACGATGCCAATCCCCGTGCGGCCGGCCGCGCATTACCACATGGGCGGCGTCGCCGTGGACGCGAACGGGCGCAGCACCGTCGATGGCCTTTGGGCCTGCGGCGAGGCGGCCTGCACCGGGCTGCACGGCGCCAA
>JAGWRL010000079.1 GCA_028876585.1 Pseudomonadota bacterium
GCCGGGCAGGATGGCGGATCAAGATTGCTTGCGAGCTTACGCTCCATCCATCCACGATCTCGTCATCCTGCCCCCTACATCCCACACATTGATGGGAAGCGGGAAGCAAGACGTACAATCCATAGTTGGCGGCACAATCAAACAGGCCGGCGATCACGCGGGGTTGGATTGCTTCGCTGCGCTCGCAATGACGGTGGATCAAAGCAAACGCAATTTGCACTATGGTCGCCGTCCCCTCTCCCCGTAACGGGGAGAGGGGACGGCGACTCTCAACTCTCACACTATCAGAAGTCGAACTTGCCGATGTTGTCCTTGTCGAACACGTAAGGCGCGCCGAGCAGGATCTCACTGCCGTTGACCACCTGCAACTTGCCGAGCTTGCCCGCCTCGACTTCCGTCGCGCCGGGCTTCAGCTTGCCGTCAACCACGGCGCGCATGACCTCCATCGCGGCGTAGCCGAGATCGACCGGGTTCCACAGCACCACCGATTTGACGCAGCCCGAATTGACATAGGGCTTCATCGCGTTCGGCGTCGCCAGCCCGACCACCGCCACCTTGCCGCACAGCTTCGCCTTGGTCACCGCCTCGGCCGAAGCCGGGGTCGCCACCGAAGTCATGCCGAACAGGCCCTTGAGCTTGTCGCCGTGCTTGTTGATGAGGGTGGTCGCCTGATTGAACGAGAGGACGTTGTCCTCCTGCGCCTCGACCGTCTCCAACCACTTCATCTTCGGGTGGCACTTGTCGGCGTAGGCGTGCATCTCGGCGATCCAGCGCGCCTGATTGGGCGTGGTGAAGGTCGAGGTGACGATGGCGAAGCCGCCGTCCTCGCCGATCTCCTTGGCCATGTTGTCGACCAGCGATTTGGCGATGCCGTTGAACTGCGCCTGATTGACGAACCATTCGCGCGCGTCCGGGGTCGAATTGGCGTCGTAGCCGATGACGTGAATGCCCTTCGACAACGCCTTCTTCAGCACCGGCGCGATGGCGACGGGATCGTTGGCGGCGAAGAGAATGCCGTTGACGCCGCGGGTGATGTAATTGTCGATGAACTTGATCTGCTCGTCGATCTTGGCTTCCGTCGGGCCGTCGGTCGAGGCTTTGACGTTGCCGAGCTCCTTCGCCGCGTCCTGAATGCCTTTGCTGGTTGCGTTGAAATAGCCGATGCCGATCAGTTTCGGCACGTCGACGACGGTGATCTCCTTGCCGGCGAGGTTGGGCGCGTTGGTCGCCTGCCCGCCGTCATAGGGTTTGGCGGCGGCGGCCGGATTGGCGCCCGCGCCGCAGGCGAGCGGGTTGGTGGCCAGATCGTCGCCGCCGTCCCATTGCGCCGCGCGTCCCGGCGCGCTCGCCAGGGCCAGAGCCGCCAGCGCCGCGCCCGTCAACAGAAGCTTCTTCATCGCATCCTCCCTGTCCCGCTCTTTGAGCGGAGGTTAACCCTTGAACGCCGCTCACTCGCGGCGGCGTTCGAGGGAACTCGCAATCAGCACCGAGGCGATCAGGACCACGCCGATCACCATGATCGTCGCGTCGCCCTTGACCCCCGTCAGCGCCAGACCATTCTTCAACAACTGGATCATGACGAGCCCGATCACCGTGCCCCAGACCGTGCCCGAGCCGCCGAAAATGCTGGCGCCGCCAAGCACCACCGCCGCCACGACGTCGAGTTCGTAGCCGAGCCCCATGTCCGAGCGCGTCGTCGTCACCCGCGACACCAGCACGAAGGCGGAGACCCCCGACATCAACCCCGACAAGGTGTAGACGATCAGCTTGGTCCGGTCGACCGGCAGCGCCGAAAAGCGCGCCGCCGTCTCGTTCGCCCCGATGGCGTAGAGCGTGCGGCCGAACGCGGTGCGGTCGAGCGCGACGCCGAACAGCACGATCGCGACGCCCAAGATCCAGAGCTGCGCCGGCACGCCGAGCCATTCGCCCTGACCCAGCGTATAGAACCAATCGGGATAGCCGCGCACCGAGCGCGCCTTGCTGATCCCCTCCGCCAGCCCGCGATAGAAAGCGAGCGAAGCGATGGTGACGATCAGCGGCGGCGCCTTCAGCCGCGTGATGACGAGGCCGTTGAGAAAGCCCGCCAGCGCGCCGACGCAAAGGGAAAACGCGATCGCCAGCGGCAACGGCAGGCCGAACGTCTTCCAGCCATAGCCGAGCAGGATCGCGCACAGCCCGACGATGGCGCCGACCGAGAGATCGATGCCGCCGGTGATGATGACGAAAGTCATCGGCAGCGCGATCAGGCCGATCTCCGTCATCAACCGGCCCTGATTGAGCAGGTTGTCGAGCGTCAGGAACTGATCGTTGGCGCGGCCGAGCCCGATCAGCGCGACGATGAGGATCGCCAGCAGGATCACTTCGTGGCGGGCGAGCAGGCGGCGCATCAGGCGGCGCTCCCGAGACGGCGGCGACGGCGCAGGATGTCGGCGACCACCGTCGCCAGGATCAGCGCGCCCTGCACCGCGTGGGTCCAGTAGGGCGAGACGTTGATGAACACCAGCGCGCTGGTGATCTCGGCGATCAGGATCGCCGCCAGCGTCGCGCCGATCACGGTGCCGACGCCGCCGAGGATGCTGACCCCGCCCACCACCGCCGCCGTGATCACCGTCAGCTCCAGATTGGGCGGCGCGGTCGACTGGATCACCCGCAATTGCGTGGCGAAGATCAGCGCCGCGACGCCGGCGAAAAACCCGTGCAGCGCGAACACGCCGACCACCACCCGGCGCGGCGACACGCCGCTGAGCCGCGCCGCCTCCGCATTGCCGCCCGTGGCGTAGATCGCCCGGCCGCCGGGCCAGAACCGCATCCAGCCCGCCGCCAGCAGCGTCGCCACCACCATGATCGCCACCGGCATCGGGATCATGCCAAAAAGTTCGATGTCGGCGAGATGGAAATTGTCGGGCAGGTCGGTGATCCACTTGCCCCCGGTCACGCTGATCAGCCCGCCCTTGAGGATCGACAACATGCCGAGCGTGACGACGATGGCGGGGATGCCGAGATAGGCCACCACCGCGCCCTGCAACGCCATCACTCCCATGCCGATGATGAGCGGCGCCGCCCAGGCGAGCGCGATGGGGAAGCCCTTGACCGCCAACGTGCCGGAGACGGTCGCCAGCACGCCGATCAGCGCGCCGACGGAAATGTCGATATTGCCGGAGATGATCACCATCGACATGCCGATGGCGGCGACCGCGACATAGGCGTTGCCGAGCAGGATGTCGGCGAGATTGTTGGTCGAGAGAAAGCGCGGGTTGACCAGACCGACGACGACGGCGAGGCCGATCACCGCCACCGCCAGCATCGCCTCCTGCGAGGAGAGGCGGCGCAGCAGCGAAGCGCGGCGGCGGACGGGCGGGGCGGTGGCGCTCACGCGGCGCTCTCCACGCCCTGATCCCTCATCATCGCCGCCCCGACCGCGCGCGGATGAGCGTCGGCGCGGGCGAATTCGGCGGCGATGCGGCCCTCGCGCATCACCAGCACGCGGTCGCTCATGCCGAGCACCTCGGGCAATTCGCTCGATATCATAAGGATCGCGACGCCCTGTAGCGCCAACTCGCCCATCAACCGGTGGATTTCGGCCTTGGCGCCGACGTCGATGCCGCGCGTCGGCTCATCGAGGATGAGCAGTTTTGGTTGGTTGGCGAGCCACTTGCCGAGCACGATCTTCTGCTGATTGCCCCCCGACAGCCGGCCGGCCATCTCGTCGAGCGAACTCGTCTTGACGTCGAACTGTTTGACCGCGTCCTCGGCGAGCCGTTGCTCGGCGGCGCGGTCGATGAAACCGAAATGCGTCAGCTTGCCCAGCGCGGCGAGCGAGAAATTGTGGCGCACGCTCATCGGCCGCACCAGCCCCTGCGTGCCGCGATCCTCCGGCACATAGGCGATGCCGCGGGCGCGCGCCTGCGCGGGCGAGCGGATCGTCACCCGCTCGCCATTGAGAAAAATCTCGCCGCTCAGCGCCGGCGTGATCCCGAACAAGGTCTGCGCCAGTTCGCTGCGGCCCGAGCCGACGAGGCCGGCGAGGCCGACGATCTCACCGGCGCGCACGCTCAAGGACACCCCGCGCGTCATCGGCTTGGCGACGAGATCGCGCGCCTCCAGCACCGCCGCGCCGATCGGCGCCGCGATCTTGGGGAACAACGCCTCGATGTGGCGCCCGACCATCATCTCGACCAGTTGCGGCGAGGTGGTTTGCGCCGTCGGGCGCGTGCCGATGAAAGCGCCGTCGCGCAGCACCGTGACGCGGTCGGAGATCTGAAAAATCTCGTCCATGCGATGACTGATGTAGACGATGCCGACGCCGCGCGCGCGCAACCGCCGCACGATGTCGAACAGCCGCCGCACGTCCGCCTACGTCAGCGCCGCCGTCGGCTCGTCCATGATCAGCACGCGCGCGTCATGCGACAGAGCGCGCAAAATCTCGACCCGCTGCCGGTTGCCGACCGACAACCGCCCGACCATCTCGTCGACGTCGAGTTCGTGCAGTTCCAGTTCGTCGATCAGGCTTTGCGCGCGGGCGCGCATCGCGCCGAGATCGAGCCGGCCGAACCGCCCTTTGGGCGCGTGGCCGAGAAAGATGTTCTCCGCCACGCTCAGTTCGGGGAACAGCAGCAGTTCCTGATAGATCGTCGCCACGCCGGCGGCGCGCGCCGCGTCGGGGCCGGGCAGGCGGGTCGCGACGCCGTCGACGAGGATCGTGCCCTTGTCCGGCTGCGCCACGCCCGACATGATCTTGATCAGCGTCGATTTGCCGGCGCCGTTCTCCCCCATCAGCGCATGCACTTCGCCGGCGCGCACGTCGAACGACACCTCGTTCAACGCGCGCACGCCGGGATAGGCCTTGTCGACGCCGCGCACTTCGAGCACGGGGGCGCTCACGAGGCCGCCTCCGGCTCGACGATCACGGTCTCCACGCCGGCGTCCTTGAGCATCTGCAATCCCTGCTTGGGCGCGCCCGCATCGGTGATCAGCGTCTGCACGCGCGACAGCGGGCAGACGACGAGGCTGCCCTTGACCTGGAACTTCGAGGAATCGGCCAGCACCACCAACCGGTCGGCGCGTTTCAGCAGTTTGGCCTCGGCGCGCGCGATCAGCGGATCGCCCTCGATCAACCCGTGCGGGCTGATCGAGATCGCGCTCATGAACATCCATTTGGCGGCGTAATGCTGGATCGCGTCGTCGTCGAATGGCGCGACGATCAGTTTCTGGTCGCGATAGACTTCGCCGCCGGGCAGAGCGACGCGGTTTTCCGTCTCGTGGATCAGGAATTCGGCGAGCGGGTAGGAGTTGGTCAGGATTTTCAGATGCGCGCCGCGCAGGAACTGCGACATCTGATAGGTCGTCGTGCCGCCGTTGACGATCACCACGTCGCCGTCCTCGCACATCGCCACGGCGCGGCGCGCAATCGCCCGCTTGGCGGGGAGATTGACGGCGAGCGAATTGTCGAACGAGCGCGAGCCTTGCGCGCGCGGCGCCGGGGCGAAGGCGGCGCCGATCGCCTGCAGGCCGCCATGCACGCGCTCGGCGATCCCGGCGTCCGCCAGCCGCCCGGCGTCGCGGCGGGCGGACGCGGCCGAGGCGCCGGTCGCCGCCATCAGATCGGCGATCGACAGGA
>JAGWRL010000080.1 GCA_028876585.1 Pseudomonadota bacterium
GACCGCGACGCGGCGGCCAACGGCGCCTCGATTCGCAATTTCGGCTTCGTCACCGTCACCGGCCAGCAGGCGGGCGATTGCTGGCGGCGTGCGATGCGCTCGCGCGACGTGTGGGCCGAAATCGGCCCCCAAGCAGGCGTCGACATCGTGCAGCGCGGCCTTTTGGCGGTCGCGCGCCGCCCGGAGGCGCTGGCGGTGCTGGAGGCGTTCGCGGCGACCGAGATGGGGCAGGGCTGCCGCCTGCTGGCGGGCCACGAGATCGCAGCGCTTGGCGAGGGCCTGCGCGCGGGCGAATTCGCCGGCGCGCTCTATTCGCCGCACGAGCTGCGGGTCGAATCGCGCGAGGCGATCCCCAGGCTGGCGGCCTGGCTGGCCGAGCGTCACGGCGTGACCTTCCTGCGCGAGACGGCGGTGCGCGCCGCCGCGCCGCCGCGGCTGGAGACCAGCCGCGGCGTGATCGAGGCGGAGGCGGTCGTCGTCTGCCCCGGCGACGATTTCCACGCCCTGAACGCCGACCGGCTCGCGACTTACGGCCTGACCCGCTGCAAGCTGCACATGCTGCGGCTGACGCCTTCGGCCTATGACGCGAGACTGCCGGTGGTGATGTCCGATCTCGGGCTGGTGCGCTATCTCGGCTATGCCGAGCTGGCGCCGGCGCGCGCGTTGCGCCAGCGGCTCGAAGCCGAGCAGGGCGCGCAACTCGAACATGGCGTGCACCTGATCGTCGCGCGCAGCGCCGACGGCTCGCTGGTGGTCGGCGATTCGCACCATTACGGCGCGACGCCGGACCCGTTCGCGCCGAGTTTCGTCGACGATCTGATTCTGGAGGAATACGCCGCCGTGTTCGCCGGCCCGCTTCCCCCCGTCGCGGCGCGCTGGACCGGCACCTATGCGTCGGCCCCCGACCGGCTGATGCTGCGCGACGCGCCCTCGCCAAACTTGCGCATCGTGCTGATCACCAGCGGCACCGGCGCCTCGACCTCGTTTGCGATCGCCGAAGAGACGATCGCGGAATTTTACGGGAGCTGAGCCATGAGCGGCGTCAAGGCGGTGATTTTCGATTGGGCCGGCACGCTGGTCGATTACGGCTCGCGCGCGCCGATGGGCGCCTTCGTCGAGACCTTCGCCGAATTCGGCGTCGTGCTCACCATCGCCGAGGCGCGCGGGCCGATGGGCATGGCCAAGCGGCCGCATATCGCCGCGCTCTGCGCGCTGCCGCGCGTGCGCGCCGCCTGGGCGGTGCGTTACGGCGCGCCGCCGACCGAAGCCGACATCGACGCGCTCTACAACGTGTTCGTGCCGAAAAACATCGCCGTCGCCGCCGCTTACGCCGACGCCATCCCCGGCGCCGCCGAGACGCTGGCGACGCTGAAGGCGCATGGGATCAAGATCGGCTCCTCCACGGGCTACACGCGCGAGATCATGGCGCAGATCCTGCCGCGCGCTCGCGCGCAAGGCATCGCGCCCGACAGCCTGGTCTGCACCGGCGACACGCCAGAGGGCCGGCCGAGCCCGCTAATGTTGTGGCGCGGCCTGATCGACCTCGACGTCTGGCCGGCCTCCGCCGCCGTGAAGGTCGACGACACCATCGTCGGGGTGGAGGAGGGGATCAACGCCGGCGCCTGGAGCGTCGGCGTGGCGGTGAGCGGCAATGGCTTCGGGGCCTCGCATGAGGAGGTGCGGGCGATGCCGGCTCCCGAGTTCGCGCGCCGGCGCGAGGCGGCCTACGAGGCGCTGATCCACGCCGGCGCGCATTATGTGGTGGATTCGGTGGCGGACTTGCTGCCGGTGATCGCGCAGATCGAGGCGCGGCTGGCGAGCGGGGAGCGGCCGTGAGGGGGTTGCGGGGCATGATACGCATTGCGCAATTGGCGCCCAAGATCGGCGCCTCCCAGGAACGCTTACGCCCCAACCAATCCTGCAATGCGTATCATGTCCCCGTAAGCCGAATTAGCGTGTCTCATCGATGGGGTGCACTCCACCAGTATCATGTCCCCGTAAACCCTAGCGCAAGCCGACTTCGGTGATGGAAACGGGAATAGAGCGGTCATAGCTAATGGTAAGCGCACCCCCGTCTGAATTAGTATAGCGTATGGTTTCAATATGCCCGGTCTTGCTCTCTCCGTTTTTGGCGCATTCAATTGAATTTCTAAAGGCCAATAATTTCGCGAAATACAGATCAATTTCTTTGTTCGTTCCTTCAGAGCATTTTTCTGATTGCCTCTTATAGGTGGCTTCTACCTCCTTTTTGCACGAATTTTCCATCTTATCAGCGCCTGTTTTAATTAGATCGCACTTATTCATTTCTTCTACTGATTCCGATAATCTAAAACATTTATCGTATCGAAGACGAATGCTTTTTGTTTTCGTATAGCAGATATCAGACGACCTATTGTACAGAGACAAGACGGCGCTGAGGCAAGTTTTGTTAGATATGCTTATTTGTGGATACGAATCTTGTAATTCAATAGCTTCATCGTATACCGATCTAATTATCGTAGAGCATGAATTAATCTGCGTCTCTTCGCCAATGGCAACTGTCGATAGACTCAAATACCCTAGCACAACCGCCAAGAATTTCATACCGACTTTGTCCTTTGCTGTGCCGTATCGGGAACCGGTAGGCATTAGTGCTTCCCGCTTTCCTCTTCTTCAAGGTCGCAGAGTTCTGCAACGGAAATCTCACAACCGCTGGCATCGACCGCGACAGCTGATCCGCAGAGCTTACGGACAGCCTCCAACACGTTTAGCGCGCCTGCGGCTCCCTCAGCGGTTAGCGAGTACCCATTTGGAAATTGTGGGCCTCGCCCGTGTATCGTAAACTTCGCCATATCATTCTGCTTTCCGCTGAGCATGGCAGGGCTTCGGGGCCGCGTGAGCGCGAGTCAAGCCCCTCAAGTTTCAAACTGCACTACCCGTCAGATCAAAGACGCTTCTGGTGAACGACAGTGCCCGGTCGAAAGCCGACAACGCGCACCGCCCCGCCTACCCCTCCCGCCCCGCCCGCCTACCCCTCCCGCCCCGCCCGCGCCCTTCCGACCCGCCCGATCTCGCGCGCCCGTTCGCGCCATTCGACGCCGCCCTCGACGCCCGACAGCATGATCGGCTTACCGAAATAGTAGCCCTGCGCCACGCGGATTTTCGTGTGGTCGCGCAGGTAGTGGAACTCGGCTTCGGTCTCGACGCCTTCCACCATCACCTCGGTCGACAAGGCGTCGCCGATCGATTCGATGGCGCGCAACAGGCTCTGGCTGCGCGGGCGCTGGTCGATGTCGATGATCAGCGAGCGGTCGACCTTCACCTCGTCGGCGGTGATGTCGGCCAGCATCGCCAGCGAGGAATAGCCGGAGCCGAAATCGTCGATCGAGATTTTCGCGCCGACGTCGCGGATCATCGGCAATACGCGGGTCTGGAACGGGCTCGCCGGCAGGAACGCCTCTTCGGTGATCTCCAGCATGAAGCGGCGGGCGTGGCCGGAGGCGCCGAGTTTTTCGAGGAAACCGCGCATGAAGCGGGTGTCGCTCGCCTGCTTGGCGGAAATGTTGAAGCCGAGCATCGGCCGGCGCCCGAACGCGGCGTTGACGGCGTCGAGCGAGGCGATCGCCTCCTCGAACACCAGTTCGGTGATCTCGTTGGTGAGGCCGATCTCATGCGCCAGCGTCAGGAAATTGCCGGGCGAGGACCACGAGCCGTCCTCGCCGCGCCAGCGCATCAGCACTTCGAGCGAATCGACGTCGTCGGCGCGGAAATCGAATTTCGGCTGGAACGCGCAGCCGATGCGGCGGTCGCGGATCGCCTGCCGCAGCGCGTTGGCCTCGCGGGCCCGCGCCCGCTCGCGCAATTCCATCGCCGCCTCGAACAGCTTGACGCCGCCGCCGGCCCGCCGCGCTTCGCGTCCCGCCGCCTTGGCCTTGCGGCGCAAGCCTTCGGCGGTCGCGTCGCCCGACGGCCAGAAGCT
The DNA here is from genome assembly GCA_028876585.1 of Pseudomonadota bacterium. Next base: position 3,959 of record JAGWRL010000080.1, read on the forward strand.
GAGGCCCGCGCTCGCGCCGGCGAAAATCTCGACGCCGTCGATCAGATGCGGCTCGGTGGCGCGGCCGATCCAGCGCCGGCATGCGCTGAGCGCGGCCTGCGGCTCGCCGGGATTGGCGATCACGATGCAGAATTCGCCAGGGCCGATGCGGGCGATCAGATCCTCGCGCGCGGTTTCCTGCGCCAGCCGCTCGGCGATCCGCGCCGCCAGCCCCTCGCTCGCGGCGACGCCGTGGAAGGCGACGATCTCGTGGAACTTCTCGACCTCGATCACGGCCAGCGCGAACGGCGCGCCGTTTTCGCGCGCCGCGATCATGTCGCCGACCGCGCGGTCGCACAATTCGCGGTTGGGCAGGCCGGTCGCGGCGTCGAAATAGGCGCGCGCGAACAGATCGTCCTGCACGCGCCGCTGCGGGTCGATGTCGACCGCGGCGACGACGCGATAGGCGCGGCCGGCAAACGCGAATTCGCGCGCCTCGACCAGCTTGGCGCGGCCCGCCACCAGCCGCTCGGCGCGCGGCTCCGGCCCGATCGCGCCGACGCCGGCCTCGCTCGCCGCATTGGCCGCGACCGGACGGCCGTCGCCGTCGCGGATTTCCAGCCCGGCCCCCGTCGCGTCGAAGGCGGCGGCTTTCAGCGCCGTCAGGTCGTCGTTCACGAAGCGCCGAGGTTGCGTTTGAGGATTTGCGCCCGCAACTGCTCCAGCCGCGCCGCGGCCGAATTGGCGTCGCCGCTGAGGCTGGCCGGTTTGCCGGCCATTTGCGCCGCGATCGGCGAGGGCGCCAGTTCGGGCGCGCCGGTGTCCTCGACCAGCCGGCCGCCGCCGGCCGCGCCACGCCAGCGCTCGACCACCTGCTGCACGAAGCCGCCGGAGATGTCGTCCTCGGCGCTTTCGTCGAGCCGGAAGGTCTCGCTGCGCGGCAGGCGGTCGCGCGGCAGTTCGGTGAAGCGCATCCGGGTCGGCAGCGGCAGACCCTCGCCGAAGGCGACCACTTCGCGGGTGGCGAGCGAGGGCACGAAATCCAGGAGGTTGGCGATCGCGTCGGTCACCGCCGAGCGCAGCAGCGCCTGATCGCGCTCATTGGCGAGCCGCATCGCGAACAAGGTGTTGCATTGGGAAATGATGGTGGGATCGAGTTCGCCCGGCCGCTGCGTGACAAGGCCGAGATAGACGCCGTATTTGCGCCCCTCCTTGGCGATCCGCATCAAAGCGCGGCGCGTGGGGGCGAAACCGACGCTGCGGTCGGCCGGGGCGAAGCGATGCGCCTCCTCGCACACGAACAGCAGCGGCAGCGCGCCGTCGCTCCACAGGCCGAAATCGAACGCCATACGCGCCACAACGCAGACCACCGCGTCCACCACCTCGCTCGGCAGACCGGCGAGCTGCATCACGGTGATCGGCAGGCCGTCCGGCTCCAGCCGGAACAGGTCGCTCAAAATCTCCGCCATCGTGTCGCCGCCGACATTGGCGTTCTCGAACATGAAGCCGTAGCGCGGATCGTTCTTCAGCGCGTCGAGCCGGGTCAGCAGCCGATGGCAATGCAGCCTTGTGGCGCGGTTTTCCAATTTGCCCATGCGCTCGTCGATCAGGCCGACGAGATCCTGCAACAGATAGGGCACCGGCGTGTCGACGGTGTAGCCGGCGCGCTTGGGGTCGACCTTGCGCAGGCCGAAACGTTCGCTCTGCGAGGCGCGATGGGCCAGATACATGCCCTTGGCGATGGGGATGTGCTCGGAGAGGATTTCCACCTCCTCCTCGATCGCCGGCCGGCCGGCGTAGACGACGTCGAGGAATTCCTCGAAATTGAACAGCCAGAACGGCAGCTTCAGGGTCTGCGCGTTGACCACATTGGCGCGCGCGCCGAAGCAGCGGCCGAATTCGTTGTGGCCGTCGAGCAGGAACACCCGCACCTTGGGCGCATGGTCGAGCACCGCGTTGAGGATCACCGCGACGCCGCTCGATTTGCCGACGCCGGTCGAGCCGAGCACGGCGAAATGCTTGTTGAGCATGTCGCTGAGCGAAATGCGGGCCTCGATGGTGTCGTCGTGATGCAGCGTGCCGATGGTCGCGCCGTCCGCGTCGCCCTCGAAGATCAGGCGCAAATCCTCGCGCGCCACCACCTCGGCCGCGTCGCCGATGGCGGGATAGGAGGAGACGCCGCGCACGAAATGGTCATGGCCCTGCGGCCCCGGCGCGATCTCGCCCATCACCTCGACGCGGGCGAGCGCGCTTTGCGGCAGCGCGACGCCGGCGCCGTCCTGGCTCTCGACTTCCGTGATCATGCCGATCAGCCGGCGCGGGCCGGCCCAGATGCGGACGAAATCGCCGACCGTCGCGCGCGCCTTGGCGCCGGCGTCGGCGACGGGAATGGCGACCCGCGCCTCGCCGCCGCGCACGCCCAGGACGACGCCCAGCGATCGCGGCGCGCCGAGCGGATCGAGGCCCGAAGCTTGCAAGGTGTGATTCAAGCGCATTACCCTTTGGAGAGACGCCGTGCAGGCGCCTTTTGCCGCTCACCCTCGCCCATAAAGCTTGTCTCCGCGTTAAGCTTGTGGACTTGTTTTTCCATGCCGTTAGGAGACCTCGCCGCCGATGAATCCGCTCGCAAGTCTCCCCGCCTTCCTCAAACTCGCCGGCCGAAAGGTCGTGCTCGCCGGCGATGGCGAGCCAACCGCCTGGAAAGTCGAGCTATTGGCCGCGACCGGGGCGGATTTGCGGCTGTTTAGCGCCGCGCCGGTCGAAAAACTCGCCGCCAGCGCCGCGCGCGCCGGCGTCGCCATCCTGCCGCGCGGCTGGCGCGAGGCTGATCTCGACGGCGCGTTGGTCGGCGTGCTGGAGACGGCCGATGAGGGCGAGGCCGCGCGCTTCCGCGCCGCCGCGCGCGCCGCCGGCGCGCTGGTCAATGTGATCGACCGCCCGAGTTTTTGCGATTTCTCGTTCGGCTCGATCGTCGAGCGCTCGCCGCTGGTGATCGCCGTCTCCACCGCCGGCGCGGCGCCGGTGTTCGCGCAGGGGCTTCGCGCCCGCATCGAGGCGATGTTTCCCGACAGCCTGCGCTTGTGGGCGCGGGCGGCGCAAGACTGGCGGCCGCGCCTGAGCGGCTTCGACCAGCGACGCCGGCGCGCGGTCTGGCTCGATTTCACGGACCGCGCGCTCGCCAGCGTCGACCGCGCCCCCGACGAGGCCGATTTCGCGGCGCTGGCGCAGGGCGCGCGGCCGGGCCGGCTGATCGTGATCGGCGCCGGCGCCCGCGCCGACGATCTCACGTTGCGCGCGGTGCGGGCGCTGCAAGCCGCCGATCATGTGATCGAGGACGGCCCTTTGCCGCCGGGCCTGCGCGATCTCGGCCGCCGCGAGGCGAGTTGCGAGATTTGCCCTGAGCGCGCCGACGCCGCCGTGCGGGCGCGGGCCGCCGCGCGCGTGGCGGAAGGCCAGATCGTCGTCGTGCTGGCGCCCGGCGACGGCCGCGACGCCGGCTGGGCCGACGCCGAGCTCGTGGCGGGGGTCGCCGCGTGACCCTGTTCGCCTTCGGTCTTGGCTATTGCGCCGCGCGGGTGATCGCGCGCGGC
>JAGWRL010000011.1 GCA_028876585.1 Pseudomonadota bacterium
AGTTCGTCGCGCAGCCGGCCGCCCTCCTGCGGCGGCGGTGGCGGCGGCGCGGGCAAAGGCGTGGGCGGCGGGCTGGGCGCGCGGCGCGTGGCGATCAGCGGCAGCAGCGACGACAACAGGCGCAGCCGCGCCTTCTCGCCGGAGCGGTGGCGCAACGCCTCGATCGCCCGCCGCGCCAGGCCGGGCGCGAAAGCGGCGTCGCGTTCGAGAAAGCGGAACCAGGCGTCGCGGTCGAGGATATGGGCGATCAAGGCGTCCAGGCTCATCTTCGGCAGCGTGAGCGCGCCGTCCGTCGTGGCGGCGAGCGAGGTGACGTCGACCAGAATTTCGTTGACGACGTCGAGCAGCACCAGCCGCGTTTCCGGGGAATAGAGGTCGATGGTGTATTTGCGGCCGATGTCGTTGATCTGAAGCTGGCCGCTCCATTGGTGCGCGACGAGAATCAGCCGCCCGGTCGTGCGGCAAAAATGCTCTCCCGCCATCCAGCCGACGAGAGCCGGAGCGGTCGAAACCCCGTCGGCGGGCAGCATGTCACGCGCCTCCCAACCGCCGTGCGTCGACAGCGTCCCGCCGGCGCCGTCGCGCATCGCCGGCGTGACCGGCGCGAAGGCGTCGTCGGCGGCGACGTAGCCGAAGATGATGCATTCCGACCCGCCAGCCTGCGGACCCTTGCCGACGATCGTCATCCGCATTTCACAATTCCGCCCCTCGCGATACGCATAGCAAAGCAATTTTACGCCGCCGCAATCGTTCGGCTCGGACCTGTTGCAAAGTCATCAAGAAGGTCAAGGTCGAAAATGCGTTTTCGTCCAAATATAGCGCCCGCTCGGCTTGCATCGCAATATAAACGATACAAACGTCTTTCTTGTTTACGACGCTCTACAGCGGATGCCGCAAACATCTCCGGACGGGGACAGAACATTTAAAACATCGTGCGCATCAACCATAGGCGCGATAGGTTGTCAACGATCGGCGCAATGTGTCTTACGGCGCGCAGGGGCGGCCGGCGTCGCCGCCGCGGGTTCTAGGCGCCCGCGGATCGGCGTGATAGGTCGCGCCGCCATGTTGGCGTTCTCCCGGGCGCCCCCGCTGCCACCGAGGCGAAAATGGCGTTTGAAGACAAATTTGAACTCAGCGAGGGGCTGGCCTTCGACGACGTGCTGTTGCGGCCGGGCGCGTCCAGCGTGCTGCCGGGCGAGGTCAATCTCGGCACGCGGCTGACGCGCGCGATTCGGCTCAACCTGCCGATCATTTCCTCGGCGATGGACACGGTGACGGAGGGCCGGCTCGCCATTGCGATGGCGCAGGCCGGCGGAATCGGGGTTATCCACCGCAATCTGACGCCCGAAGAGCAGGCCGAGGAGGTGCGCAAGGTCAAGCGTTACGAGAGCGGCATCGTCGTCGATCCGATCACCATCTTCCCCGACGCGACGCTGGCCGAGGCGCTGGCGCTGATGAAACGGGCCTCGATCTCCGGCATTCCGGTGGTAGACCGTGGGCTAGACGGCAAGCCGGCGGCGCTGGTCGGCATCCTCACCAATCGCGACGTGCGGTTCGCCGACGATCCGCGCCAGCCGGTCGCGGAACTGATGACGCGCAAGGTCGTCACCGTCGGCGAGGGCGTCGGCCAGGACGAGGCGCGCCGGCTGCTGCATCAGCACCGCATCGAGAAGCTGGTGGTGGTGGACGAGAATTTCCGCTGCGTAGGGCTGGTGACGGTCAAGGACATCGAGAAGGCGACCGAACATCCCAACGCCGCCAAGGACGCGGAGGGGCGGTTGCGCTGCGCGGCGGCGACCACGGTCGGCGACAAGGGGTTCGAGCGCGCCGAGCGGCTGATCGCGGCCGGCGTCGATTGTCTGGTGGTCGACACCGCGCACGGCCATTCCGAGCACGTGCTGGCGCAGGTGCGCCGGCTGCGGCGGGCCACCAACAAGGTGGCGCTGATCGCCGGCAATGTCGCCACGCGCGAGGGCGCGCAGGCGCTGATCGACGCCGGCGCCGACGCGATCAAGATCGGCATCGGGCCGGGCTCGATCTGCACCACGCGCATCGTCGCCGGCGTCGGCGTGCCGCAGCTCACCGCCGTGCTCGAAGCGGCCGAGGCGGGGCGGCGCGCCGACGTGCCGGTGATCGCCGACGGGGGGATCAAATTCTCCGGCGATCTCGCCAAGGCGATCGCGGCCGGCGCGGAATGCGCGATGATCGGCTCGCTGCTCGCCGGCGCCGACGAAAGCCCGGGCGAGGTGTTCCTCTACCAGGGCCGCTCCTACAAGAGCTATCGCGGCATGGGCTCGCTCGGCGCCATGGCGCGCGGATCGGCCGACCGCTATTTCCAGGATGAGGTGCGCGACCAGATGAAACTGGTGCCGGAGGGCGTCGAGGGCCGCGTGCCGCATCGCGGACCGGCCGGCGCGATCCTGCATCAGCTCGCCGGCGGCCTGCGCGCCGCGATGGGCTATGTCGGCGCGGCGACCATCCCCGAACTCCAGGCGAAGGCGAAGTTCACCCGCATCACGTCGGCGGCTTTGCGCGAAAGCCACGTTCACGATGTCGCGATCACGCGCGAAAGCCCGAATTATCCCTCGGGCGGCTGAGCCGTCCTCGCTCAGGCGCGGCGGGCGCGCGCCGCCGCCGGCAGGACGGCGGGCGAATCGTGGGTCCAGTTCTCGAATTTCAGCGCCAGCCCGCCGGGAAACACCCGCATCACGCGGGCGCGGCGGTTGTCGAGGCGCACCCGTTCGCCGATCTCCATCGCCGCCTCGGTGAGCACGGCCGCGCCGTCGCGCGAGATGTCGGTGAGCTGCGCCGTCTCCTGGCGACCGTCGACTGTGGACAGCGTCACATCCTGGCGTTCGACGAACTGGCGCGACAGGCGGCGGGTGTCGGGGCTGGCGGCGGCCTCCGACTCGCGAATCCAGGCGATTCGCTCCTCGACCCGCTCGCCCTTGCGCGGCGTCACGCGGGTCTCCAGCGCGAACCAGCCGGGCGCGCGGCGCACGATATAGCCCTCCAGCCGGCCGATCCCGTCGATATAGGCGACCACCCGCGATCCCCACGGGCCGGCCTGGGCGGCGCGCAGCCGCACGCCGCCGACGGAAACGTCGATGCAAACGCAGGGAAATTCGCTGCCGTCTTCGAGCATGTAGCGGCCGGGCAGATGCACCTCGACGCGCTGAAACCGGCGACGGTCTTCGGCCGCTTCGGGGTGCGGTTCTGGTGCGGAGCCGCTGCCGTCTTTGTCGGTCATGGACGCGCGATCATTAAAACCCGTGAGGGGGGACGATACTGCGAGACCGAGAACGCCCCCCGCCTGTTTCATTGTGTGGAATGAACCTAAATATTATCTTAGCGCGACTTGCATCGACTGTCGTTAAATCCAGCGGGAAACTGTGCAAGTGCGGCCGCTATTTGCCTTTTAGAACGAGCTTTCCATTTTCGACCGAAAAGCTTTTGAGTCGTTCTAGAAAGCTCATGCCCAGCAGGCTCTGGCGCAGCGCGCCGGGCCGCGCCACCAGGGCGCGCACATTGGACACGACGATCGGGCCGATCTGCACCCGTTCGAGCCGGGTCGGGGCGGCGGTGGCCGCGCCGTTGGCGGTGCTGACGCCGATCTCGTAATCGTCGTCGGCGAATTTGAGCCCCGCGGCGGCGGCGTCCTCTTGCGACAATACGACCGAGGAGGCGCCGGTGTCGAACACCAGCGCCATCGCCTTGCCGTTCACTTTCGCCGGGACGATGAATTCGTCGCCCAGGCGGCGGCGGATCACCACCTCGCCGGCCGGGCCGACGCGCGCCTCCGCCGGGCTCAACTCGCCGATCACCCGGTCGGCGATCTCGCCGAATTCGACGCGATAGGCGTAGCCGGCGACGAGGACGAGCCCGACCAGCGCCCACAGCGCCACGCCGGCGAACACCCGCGCCGCGCCGGCCGGCCCGGCGCGGGCAAGGCCGCTCAGGGTCAGCCACGCCAGCAGCGCGACGCCGATCGCGCCGCGCGCGAAATCGTTATGGGAGAGGCCGAGCAGCGGCTGCTCGGCCGGCGTGCGCCACAGCGCGAACAACGCCGCCGCCAAAAACAGCAGCGGCGCCAGCGCCCTCAAGGCCCGCGCGAGCGCACCCGCCCGCCGCGCGTCGCCCGCGAGCGCGCCGCCGCCATGCGGGGCGGCAATTCCGCCATCACCGCCTGCCGCTCCGTCTCGCCCATTTCGCTCCACAGCGAGATCTCGGCGATCGTGCGGCCGCAGCCGATGCACAGGCCGGCGAGCGGGTCGACGACGCAGATTTTCACGCAAGGCGAAGAAGGTGACGTCATGGCGCCTATCTAAGCGTCCCGGCCGCCGATGAGAAGCGCCAACAAAGTCGCGATCTCGCCGAGCGCCGCCGCCGCGCCGCAGACGTCGCCGGTCTGGCCGCCGATCTGGTTGTTGGCGAGCCACGCCGTCAGCGCCGTTACCATGCCGAGCCAGACCAGGGCGACGATGCCGCGCCCCGGATGCAGGCAGATCGCGAGCAC
>JAGWRL010000001.1 GCA_028876585.1 Pseudomonadota bacterium
CGGAGGGGGAGCGAGCGGCGCGGGCGCGGGCGCGGGAGGCGGCGCCTCTGCGGGAGGCGGCGCCACGGGCGGCGGCGGAGGCGGCGGTTTCAACATTCAAACTCACAACTTCTCGCAAAATCCCTCGGGCGCGGTCGGGTTGGACGCGCGCGGGGCGCGGCGCGCCGAGGCGCGCGGCGAGGCGAAATCGCTTTCGAAGATCCTGCGCAGCCTCGCCCACGTGGCGCCGGGGCAGGTGCTTTCCGTCGTGTTCGAAAAATCACCCCACGGATACGACTACGCGTTCAGCGTTTTGACCGACGACGGGCGCTACCTCGACGTCGTGCTCGACGCCAAGACCGGCCATCTGATCTCCGCCAGGACACGTTAGATGAAAGTGCTTGTCGTCGAGGATGAAGCCGAAATCGCCGAACGGTTGCGCGCCGCGCTGGAAAAGCACGGCTACATCGTCGAAACCGCGCGGGATGGGGCCACCGCCTGGTTCAAGGGTCAAACCGAGGAGTACGACGCGATCCTGCTCGATCTCAGTCTGCCGAAGCTCGACGGTCTGGAAGTGATCAAGCGGCTCAGGCAGGCCGATGTCTCGACGCCGATATTGGCGTTGACGGCGCGGGCGGCCTGGACCGAGCGGGTGGCCGGCATCGACGCCGGCGCCGACGATTACGTGCCAAAGCCGTTCCAGATGGAGGAGGTGGTCGCGCGGTTGCGCGCGATCACCCGACGCGCGGCGCGCCAGTTGACGGCCACGCTGACGGTTGGCGAGCTCGTCATCGACACGCGCCAGATGGATGTCGCCTTCGCCGGTCGCCCGGTTGTCTTCACCGCGCTCGAATTTCGCGCCCTGCATTATCTGGCCCGCAATCATGGCCGCGTCATCAGTCAGGGGGAGCTCATCGAGCATGTCTACGCCTCGGAATCCGAGCCCGACTCCAACGCGGTTGAGGTGCTCATCGGTCGTCTCCGGCGAAAACTGAGCAAGAGTTTCATCGCGACCCGGCGCGGCATGGGCTATTATCTCGATCCCTCGTCAGCGGCGGAGGGCTGACGTGCGATCGCTGCGTTGGCGCTTGATGCTGCTTGCGGTCGCCCTGGTGCTCACAACGTCGATTGCGAGCGGTTATACGATGCGCCGGCTGTTCGAGCGGTATCTGGAACGGCGGATAGATTCGGAACTCTCCGTCAAGATTGCGGAAATCGTCGCCGCCTTTCGGATCGACGACGGCAAGGCGCGCATCGTTCGTCCGCTCAGCGACATGCGATACGAAATCCCTCTGGGCGGCGCCTATTGGCAAATCTTCGCCGACGGCGCGCCGATCCTGCAATCGCGCTCCGTCTGGGACCTGTCGCTGGCCGCGGGCAACGCGAGGATTTCGAGGCGCAACAGCTATGAGCGGGTCTGGCCGGGCGATGCGCTGGTCTACGCCCTGCGCCGGGACGTCCACCTGTTCGACGCGGCAAGCATGGGCTGTACACCTTCGTCGTTGCGATCGACCATTCCGAAATAGACGCGATCGACGCCGGCTTCCTCAGCGACGCAACTGCCGCTCTCGCGGCGGTCGGCGCCGTATTGCTGCTGGGAGCGTGGGCGCAGATCGCCATCGGCTTGCGTCCGTTGCGCCATCTCACCGCCCGCGTGGCGGCGATCAAGGCGGGCCGCGAGAGTCGGTTGGAGGCGCCGCTGCCGCTCGAAGTCGAGCCGCTGGCGCGGGAGTTCAATTCCCTACTGGATCGGCAGGCGGAGTCGGTGCGCCGCAGCCGCGAGCGCGTCGGCGCCTTGGCGCACGGCCTCAAGACGCCGATCACGATACTTTACGGCAAGGCCGATGCGCTCGATGAAGAAGGCTTGAGTGACTACGCCGCCGGATTGCGCGCGCAACTGGGCGTGATGAACAAGCACGTGACCCGGGAACTCACGCGCGCCCGCTCGCATGGCGCGGCGACCGGCGGGGAGCTTCACACCAACGCGCGCCTTTCGGTCGGACGTCTGTTCGGTCTCCTTCTGCGGATGCCGCGCGGGCGCGATCTCAGTTTCGTCAACGCCATTCCCGACGGGCTCATTCTGGCGATCGACGCGGACGATTTCGGAGAGATCATGGGCAACCTGCTCGACAATGCGCGCAAGTTCGCCAAAGACCGGATCGTCGTGTCCGCCGTGGTCGAAGCGGATCGCGCGACGATCTTCGTCGCCGACGACGGCCCCGGCGTTCCCGCCGAGATCCGCGAGCGCCTGATGCAGCGCGGCGAGCGCGCGTCAGAGCAGGTCGAAGGCTCCGGACTTGGCTTGTCGATCGTGCAGGACCTGCTCGCCGACTATCGAACAACGGTCGTTTTCGAGAATTGCCCCGAGTTCGGATGCAAAGTGGGCTTCGCCCTGACGGGCAGATTGGATGCGCCGGCGGCGGCGAAGCGGTTCGGCCTGCCGACGCAGGCTTAGACCGCAATGTCCCGCGCCGGCCGCGAAGTCGGGCGGGTGAACGCCAAACCGGCGCCGGAGTTCCGCCCAGTGGCCGAATCGCCCGAATCGCTTTATGTCGGGCCGTCCCTTTCGCGGAGAGCCGCCCCATGAAACTGCCGAGCGAGCTTGGCCCCATTCACTTCGTCGGCATCGGCGGCATTGGCATGTCCGGCATCGCCGAGGTGCTGCTCAACCTCGGCTACAAGGTGCAGGGCTCCGACGCCTCCGAGAACGCCAACGCCAAGCGGCTGCGCGAACGCGGCGCCAACGTGTTCGTCGGCCACAAGGCCGAGCAGATCGGCGATGCGGCGGTGGTGGTCGTCTCCTCGGCCATCAAGCGCGACAATCCGGAGCTGGCGGCGGCGCGGCAGAAGCGCGTTCCCGTCGTGCGCCGGGCCGAAATGCTGGCCGAGCTGATGCGTCTGAAATGGACGATCGCCATCGGCGGGACGCACGGCAAGACGACGACGACATCCATGGTCGCCTCGCTGCTGGAAGCAGGCGGCAAGGACCCCACCGTGATCAATGGCGGCATCATCAACGCCTATGGCTCGAACACGCGCATGGGCGCGGGCGAGTGGATGGTGGTCGAGGCCGATGAGAGCGACGGCACGTTCACGCGCCTGCGCGC